>JAOAIJ010000009.1 GCA_026414765.1 Clostridia bacterium
GTTCAAAGCTTTGTGATACCTGCTTCTTACAACCCTGCCACCGTTTCGCTCTCGCGAAGCAGCTTTTATATATTATCACGCTGTCTCTGTTTTGTCAACAACTTTTTTGTTGTTTCTTTTTCCCAGCCTGCCGTGTTCATCTTTTGATTTCCCCGGCTTGCTTCCGGCTGCGTAATCATCGATTACTGCGTCCCGTCGGCGACAGCTTTTATATTATAGCACCGGGTTTAGCAAAATGTCAATAATATTTTTTTACTTATTTATGGAAAAACACAAAACCTTTACAAAATTTCGTCCAACAGTATGCTTTTGAGTTTCAGAATATCATTAATGTATACTTCTTTTAAACTTCTATTATATATGATACTTGCGGGATGATACAGCGGGTACAAATCGAATCCACTTCCTGCTATATCGACTTTCATTATACTACCATGTACCTTACCCACACTTACTTCCGGAATTCCAGTAACTGCTTTTAAGGGAACATTGCCTAGAGTGACTATGAATAGTGGCTTTATTATTTTGATTTCTTCCAGCAGATACCTTTGGTTAATATTTATTTCATTTTTAGTTGCCGGCCTGTTAATCACTCTGCCTGACTCCGGATTCAGCTTCGAAAGTCTGTACTTAATGGAATTTGTTATATATATGTCTTCTCTTTTTACATTTAGTATATCCAAAAACTCATTCAGGTTTTTACCTGCTGCCCCTACAAACGGTTTGGATAGCCTTACTTCATCCTTTCCAGGAGCTTCACCTATTAGAAGTATCTTTGCATCGACATTTCCTTCCCCCAGAACTATTTCATTTCCTTCGAATTCACTGCTATACTCGGAATATAGGGACTTAAGCAAATCTGTTTTTGACATACTCTCACCTTGCTTTGATATATTGTTTCTAAAAATTGCTTGATCTGTCCTGTTTGCCAGCAGATCACAAGCGTTAAAGTTTACTTTTTATATATTCTCAGCTAATACTGTTATTTATACTATCAAATCTTTGTTTTATCTTTTTGAAGTCTTCCCACATTGGTATTTTTTTTGATTCATCACGAAGAAGTGCAGCAGGATGAAAAGTCGGCATAATCCAAAATCCTTTCTTTTCTATCCATTGCCCCCTTACTTGAGTTATTTTAGCCTCTTTATCAACAATATGCTTTACAGCAGTTGACCCAAGACAGACAATAATCTTAGGCTTTATAAGAAACACCTGATTTCTCAAGTAAGGCAAGCACTTCTCTGCCTCTTCATCCATGGGAACCCTATTCCCCGGAGGTCTGCACTTTACAATGTTTGCAATATAATAATCCTCTTTCTTAAACATCAATGCATCAAGCAGTAAATCAAGAAGTTTCCCTGCAGGCCCTACAAAAGGAAGCCCTTGTAAATCCTCCTGTTCACCGGGTCCTTCACCGATAAGCATCAGGGCTGCTTCGGGATTTCCGCGTCCGACAACAGAATTATTCCTTGTTTTGCCAAGAGAACACCTGTTGCAACTTGTGCATTTCTCTATAAGCTCTACCCAATTATACATACTAACCTCTTTATTTGTTTATGAAATAAATACTCAAGCCTTAGATTTCCTGACTATAAGTATAGCAATTATTCCGAAGTTAATCAATTTTGCACACGCATAAAAATAAGCAAGCGTAAAGCCTGCTTATTTTTACTTAATAATGTTATTGCAGTGGCATAGAGTTTGCTCTATTCATAGAGTATGGGTTAAAGCTGGATTTTACAAACCTGTCTCTCTCGTCGACCTCAAGTATACCATGATGAAGAAACCTACTCTTTATACAATATCTCATATCTATGAAAATATATCTTCTGACATCACCCGCTTTTTCACACGCAATATGGTATAGCGGTGTAAATTCCAAAAAGAACTTGCCAATCGGAGAAAGTAAAATTCTATCAAGCTTAACATCCTGTATTTTTTTTAATCTGTGAATAAGAGTTATTCTTTTATTTAATAGATTCTTTTCGCCTATCAAATTGTATTCTTCGGTTTCAACAATAAAATGCCACCTGAACAGGCCTGTCATAGAAGGGAGTATGCTGATTTTCCCACATTCTTCACCAAACTTGCTTATTAGCTCCAATCTAACTGCAAGACGCATTAGAATCCGTAATAGCATATAAATGCTCATAATCAATATGGATGTATTTTGCCAGCTTCCATTACTAAAAACATATAGCAACAACAATACAAACATAACGGGGTCGAAAATTATCAGGAGACTAAGCGAAAATTTTTTATTACTGAAGGGCCACATTAATTTAGCACCATATGAATTCAATATATCAATCAATGTGTGTGACATACACCCGGCAAAAGTACAAATAAATATACCAAATACGTTTACACTACCGTATATGCCTCCCAAAGCAAATGCAATCACTACCGATGCAATGAGCGTACCTAAAACAGAATGAGTAATCCCTCTATGATTTTTCAGGTAAACATAATCCCCCCATTTTTGCAATACAATATCTATGTCCGGAAATACTGAACCTATAACAATCCCTGCTACTACCGGATTTGATAAATCGATACCGTTACCTGAGAATTTTGACAATGATAGGCCTAAAACAGCATGAGTGACCGGGTCCATATGACTCCCCTTTCTAATTGACATAAAACATTATATCATTATACTTAAAATTGAGTCATAGGAAATTTTATGGAACTTTCCTGTAGAAAAAAATTTTGTGCATCCAAAATATAAGTAACAAAATGATTATTTTAAAAATTTTTCATTGATAAGTTTTCTTGTCTCTCTCTCATCATGGATAAAATACCATATGTTTTTGATATAGGAAGAATGCCCCGGAAGTGAATAGGCTTCGATACGTTGAACTTTTTTCTCCATAATATCATCCAAATAAAAGTTAATATCACCTATCTCTATATTTGTAGTCATATGGCTTTTTAGTATAAAAAAGATTTCGTCAGCCTTCGAAAGGTATTTTATCTTCAGTTTCTGTTCGACTATAGCTCTTATGAATTGCTGTTGTGCTTTTATTCTCCCAAGATCGCCAAAGGCATATCCTTCTCTGGTTCTATTTCCTTTTCTGTATCTTACATATTGCTCCGCCTTCTTTCCGTCAAGCAGTTGTTTCCCCTTTTTCAAGTGTATATGAAGATTCTGTTCAGCATCATCATAATCCATGTTAAAAGGTACATCAATCTCTACACCATCGAGAGTATCGATAATATTTCTGAATCCTTTGAAATTTAATGTAACGTAGTATTGAATAGGTAATCCTGTCAGCTCTTCAAGCTTCTCAATTACCAGATCTTCTCCTTTTATTCCTATAAGAGAATTGAATTTGACATCTTTACCTTTAAACCTCACCCTTGTATCCCTTGTAATTGATAAGATATTTAGAATGCCTGATTTAGGACTGTAGTTTAGCAGTAGTATTACGTCAGACCTCACCTCTTCGTCATCAAGCCCTATCATAACAATATTAACAGGCTTTCCCCTGTCTTTCCGGGTATTATTAAGTAAAAATTCATTTCCTTTGGAGTCGCTATGGGATTTTGGAATCGAATTGATGCCCTCAATTTTCAATAGCCATATTCCGTCTATAAGGAGGATAATGAAAAGAACTATACAGTTTACCAAAACAAAACTGCGCAGCTTCATAATACACCATACTGTCTGATTTTTATTAATTATATTCCTTAGTATGTATGCTGCTTACATATTTAATACAAAAGAAAAAAACCTGAGAATCTCAGGTTTTTTTCTTTCTAAATTTATTCTTTTATTAAAGCTTCAATCTTGTTTTAAATCTGTTCACAGCTTCTATAGTATTTTCTCTATTGCCAAATGCAGTAAGCCTGAAATACCCCTGTCCACTAGGGCCAAAACCTACACCAGGTGTACCAACAATATTGGCTTCATTTAAAAGTTTATCAAAGAATGCCCATGAGTCAATTCCGTTTGGAGTTTTAAGCCATATATACGGTGCGTTTACTCCTCCAAAAACCTGTAATCCCAAGCTCTCGATACCTTCCCTGATTATCCCTGCATTAGTCATATAATATTCAACCATAGATTTAATTTGCTTTTGTCCTTCTTCAGAGTAAACAGCTTCAGCACCTTTTTGTATAATATAAGGCACACCATTGAATTTTGTCGTCTGTCTTCTGTTCCAAAGCTTGTTAAGCTGTATTGCTTCTCCTTTGGAAGTGAATGCGACAACCTCTTTAGGAACAATTGTATATGCACATCTGGTTCCTGTAAATCCGGCAGTCTTGGAAAAGCTCCTGAATTCTATCGCAACTTCTTTTGCTCCTTCTATTTCATATATGCTATGCGGAACATCCTTCTCTTGTATATATGCTTCATAAGCAGAATCGTAAAGAATTATGGATTTATTCTCTTTTGCATAATCAACCCATTTTTTTAGCTCTTGCTTTGATAAAGTCATCCCTGTCGGATTGTTAGGAAAACATAGGTATATCATATCCGGTCTGCTTTTAGGAAGTTCAGGAACAAAATTATTCTCTGCTGTACATTGAATATAGGTTATTCTGCTCCATTTACCGTCATCTCCGAGTTCACCAGTCCTGCCTGCCATTACATTACTGTCGACGTAGACAGGATATACTGGATCGGTAACTGCTATGACATTATCCAGACCAAATATCTCTTGTATATTCCCACAATCACTTTTTGCTCCGTCACTCACAAAGACTTCGTCTACACTCAAGTTTATTCCTCTTGGAACGTAGTCATTTTTAATAATCTTTTCAATCAAGAAATCATAGCCCTGTTCAGGTCCATATCCCCTAAATGTAGCTTCATTAGCCATCTCATCCACTGCCTTGTGCATTGCTTCTATAACTGCCTGCGGTAGCGGCTTCGTAACATCACCGATTCCCAATCTTATTACATTAGCATCAGGGTTTTCATTCTTGAATTTTGTAACCCTTCTTCCTATTTCTGCAAAGAGATAACTTCCGGGAAGCTTTAAATAATTCTCATTAATAAGTGCCATTGCTGCTCTCCTCTCAATATATAAAACTTTCATAGATAATTATTGATGCCTTATTGTATAATTATGATACTTTCAAAACAATTTTATTTAGTACTATACTCATAAAACTGAAGAAAGTATGGTTCTTTTCATATTTCTATTTCGCCATCAAATACCTTTACTGCCGGCCCAGTCATGTAGACATGATTATCCTTTTCGTTCCATTCAATAACGAGATCTCCTCCGAGCAGTTTAACTGTAGCCTTTCTATTACTTATGCCATTAAGCACGGACGCAACCAGTACTGCGCACGCTCCAGTCCCACAAGCCAGGGTTTCACCTGCTCCTCTTTCCCAAACTCTCATTTTCAAGTTGTCCTGATCTATTATCTGAACAAATTCTGCATTTATTTTTCTTGGATATAATTCATGGGTTTCCATTTTTGGCCCGACAGCTTCCAAGGGAAATTTCAGAACATCTTCTACATAGGTAACAGCGTGAGGATTACCCATTGATACACATGTGACTTTGTACTCTTCCCCATTTATACTTACAGACTCGGAAACAAACATATCCTTTTCACTTTTTACCGGTATATCATTAGGTTTTAATATGGGCTCTCCCATATCAACCTTTACAAGTACAACTTTTTCATTCTCAACCGTCAGATCGAGTATTTTTATACCTGCCAGAGTTTCGATGTTTATAGTTTTCTTTTTAGACAAGCCATTATCGTAGACGAATTTACCTACACACCTTATTGCATTACCGCACATCTCAGCTTCAGAGCCATCAGAGTTGAACATTCTCATCCTAAAGTCTGCAATTTTTGATGGTAAAATCAGTACCAGCCCATCAGAACCTATTCCAAAATGCCTGTCGCTGACAAATTTTGCTACCTCTGAAGGATTTTCCACAGTCTGCTCAAAGCAATTTACATAAATGTAATCATTGCCCAGACCTTGCATTTTTGTAAACTTCATTTTGCAACCTCCAATACCAAATCTTGCATTTATAATTCATTAACTATTATAACATTTTATTTTTCCATGACAATGATTAATATATCATTTTAGAAAATAAATATATACATTATTCTCCTATATTCTTAACCAATCCTTGTTAGTAAAAAACAACTATAATATAATAAACAGTAAATACCGACTGATGTCACAACATCTAGTGTTTTTGCGGAGGTAGTATGCTTAAGAATTTTATTCTTGAAAAGTTTAGATCCAGTGAATATTTTAGAGATTTTTTAAATAAAGAAGCGGTCATACAGTTTATAAGATATATTATTTCCGGTATATCTGCCTTTACAGTTGAATATCTGTTTTTCCGCCTGCTTTTGGATACCTTTAATATACAGAAGTTTATTTCAAATTCCGCTGCAATGCTTGTAGGTTTCTGGTTCAGTTTTCTTCTGAACAGATTCTGGTCATTTGGTTCTAAGACTGGCTTTATGAAACAGCTTTCATTATACAGTATTTTATTTTTAATAAATTTAGTCATTTCAAATCTCTTAATGCTTGTATTCTCAGATATACTGCACATAACCCCATCCATATCGAAAGCAGTTATCATGGGTATGGTTGCAGTATGGAATTTTGTAATATTTAAAAAAATAATATATAAAAAATAAAAAGCTAACGATATATCGTTAGCTTTTTGGTTGGTGGGGAGGGATGGATTCGAACCATCGAAGTCCGTTGACAACAGATTTACAGTCTGCCCCCTTTGGCCACTCGGGAACCTCCCCATATGGAGCTGGTGGACGGAATCGAACCCCCGACCTATTGATTACAAGTCAATTGCTCTACCTGCTGAGCTACACCAGCGTATTTTGTTTTTAGAGTTCAGATACTAGATACTAGATATAAGTCTTGCATTAAAGCATTTCCTATTTCTAGTCTCTAGTTTCTTGTCTCCATAAATTGGCGACCCGGAAGGGGCTCGAACCCTCGACCTCCAGCGTGACAGGCTGGCATTCTAACCAACTGAACTACCGGGCCATTAATAGAGATTTCAGAAATTAGAAATCAGATTTACAATCTAATAAGCATTCTCATTATTCTGTTATCTGACCTCTGCCTTCTGTTCTCTGTTTTTTTGGTGACCCATACGGGATTCGAACCCGTGTTACCGCCGTGAAAGGGCGGTGTCTTAGGCCACTTGACCAATGGGCCACATCTAAAGTCACCATTCTTTTTTGTCTGCCTCAATCATCTTGCCGACTGACAAAGTATATTTTAAAGGCATTAAGTTAAAATGTCAAGTAAAAACTTTTAGAAATTTTTACTTTATTCTTAACTGTCTAAAGTTTTACAGTTTCCCAAAAACTTTTGGTGAGCCATCCGCGACTCGAACGCGGGACACCTTGATTAAAAGTCAAGTGCTCTGCCAACTGAGCTAATGGCCCATAATACGAGCCCGGAACACTGTTCCGAGCCACGCAAGAATATATGTTACAGTATAAAATGCTTTTTGTCAACTCATTTTATAATTATTTTTTAAAAATATTTTAAAATCATACTACAATAGTTTGTTCTCTGTCTTTTCCCACACCAATAAGCTTGACTTTTACGCCAACAAGTTCTTCTATTCTGGAAAGATACTTTTTGGCATTTTCAGGAAGTTCATTGTAACTCTTTGCGTTTGAGATGTCAGTATTCCAACTGTCAAATTCCTCATAAATAGGCTCACACTTAGCAAGCTCCTTCAAGCTTGCAGGAAAATGGTTAATTACCTGCCCGTCTTTTTTATATGCTACACAAAGCTTTATTTTATCAAGCTTTCCTATTGTATCAACATGGTTTATTGCAAGTCCTGTAAGCCCGTTAACCTTTGCTGCATACCTTATCATTACAGTATCAAGCCATCCACAACGCCTTGGTCTTCCTGTCGTTGTTCCATATTCCCATCCCAGTTCTCTTATTGTATTACCGATTTCATTATCCTGCTCTGTAGGGAATGGTCCTGCTCCTACTCTTGATGTATAAGCTTTTAGCACACCATACACTTCATCAATGTAAACTGGCCCTATACCTGCACCGGTACAAACGCCTCCCGCTACAGGGTTTGAAGAGGTAACAAAAGGATACGTTCCAAAATCCAGGTCAAGGAAAGTTGCTTGAGCTCCCTCAAAAAGAATATTTTTACCGGATTCCATAGCATCGAAAAGTAATGCATTTGCGTCAGTTACATGCTTTTTCAGTATTTTTGCGTATTCGGTGTATTCTGCTATTATTTGATCTGCATCAAACACTTTTCCGCCATAGACCTTTTCTATTATCAGATTCTTAACTTGCAGGTTAGTTTTCACTTTCTCTGCAAACAATTCCTCATCAATCAAGTCACACATTCTTATGCCTGAGCGCTCTGTCTTATCTGCGTATGCAGGACCGATACCCCTCTTGGTCGTACCTAATGAATTACTGCCCCTGAAATTCTCCTGTAACTCGTCCAATTCCTTATGATACGGCATTATAACATGTGCCCTGTCGCTTATAAACAAATTATCTGTGGATACACCCTTTTCATTTAAACCTTTCATTTCCTTTATAAGAACGGCAGGGTCGATAACCACACCATTACCGATTATGCACGTTTTACCCTTGTGGAGAATCCCTGAAGGGATTAAATGCAGCGCATATTTTACTCCATCTGCAACAATAGTATGACCGGCATTATTTCCTCCTGAAAAACGGACTACTATATCGGAATTGCCGGCAAGCATATCGATATATTTCCCTTTCCCTTCATCCCCCCATTGGGTACCTATTACTACTCTTGTAGCCATGCTACCATCCCCCTGTCTTAAGGTGATTTATACCACCATTATCCAAATTTGAACAACATATATGATTATAACTGTTAATTGAATTTTATACAACAATATATTACCATTTACAAACTAAAAAAACAATAAATATCCGAATATTTCCGTACTTTTTTAAAAAAATGTTCGGGTTGCTTAAGAAAAAAAATAAGGCATAAGATGCTGTAATAACACCCATGTGCCTTATTTTCAACTATCTGTCTGCTTACTTCCCTTCAAGGTAATCATTCAGTTCCTTTACAAGCTTTGAAGCATCTATTCCGTGAATAGCACATGCGTCTTCAATACTTTCACCTGATGCGGAAGGACATCCCAGGCAGTGCATTCCACTATTTAAGAATATTGGTATCGTACCTTTGTCCAACTTCAGTACATCAGCTATAATCATATCTGGCGTAACCTTTGGCATTTCTTTCCCTCCCGATGAATTATTCTAGTATAATCACGCTATTATAAAGCATTTATACCATATAGAGCGAAGTGTATGCATTTTTCACTTCACAGATATTATACACTATATATTGCTAAAAATACACACTTATTTACCGTGAAATTAGCGGCAGCAAAAAACTAGATTTTTATATCTATCCCAAAAACACCGATTATATCGTTATTTGAGTTTCTTATCGGTGTAGAAATAGTAATGCACGGGTTCTTGGTTATTGCAGATATATATACCCGGGAAATATATTCTTCACCCCTTATGCTCTGCTTAAACCACTCCCTTACAGCCGCATTTGCTATTCCCGCTTCAGGAATAGAGCATATGAATCTGCCTTTAAAGTCATTTGTCCAGGCAGCTTCAATAAATTCATTATTCAAAACAAGTTTACCGAGAAAATCCTTGTGAAGATGTTTATCAAGGGACAAAAAAGCACCATTTTGCTGAAGTTCCTTACTTATTGCTTTAAAAGAATCAGCTGCCTTATCTATAGCGCTTTTATCGGCAACCTTGGCGTTATCCATATCTTCCTCTTCAAATAGCTCAGTAAGATTTTTTGATGCCTGATTCAATCTGCCTCCCATTTCGGCTATATCCTCTATGCTATGCTTCTGCCGGTGTACAGACTCTTTTACTTCTTCAACACTTTTTTCAGTTTTGTGCATTATTCTTTCTACATTTTCAATACTTGCCCCAACATCTCTTGTCAGCGATACCTCCATACTTGAAAGACTGTTGATTTTGTTCACCATATTGAGCACCCTGCCGAAAGATGTATCTATTCTCCCAAGGTTTTCTTCAATATTTTTCGAAACCATTACACCCTTCTCGACCTTTAGGGAATTCGTTCTTACAACATCAAATACACTGTTTATCTCCTCCTGGATGCTCTTAATTAGTTTATTGACATCTTTAACTGCTTCACCTGTATCAATTGCAAGTTTTCCTATTTCATCTGCAACAACAGCAAAGCCCTTCCCGTATTCACCTGCCCGTGCCGATTCTATAGCAGCATTCAGGGCCAGCAGCTGCGTCTGCTTGGATACATTGCTCACTGTCTCCAGAATATGTATGATTTCCTTGGATGTCTGATCCAGTTTATCCATATATTCTATCGTTCCATTAGAAGATTCCTGTATCTCATTTATTATACTTACAATCTCAAGTATCTCTTCCATGCTGTTTTTTATTACTCTGTCAGAAGACTTGCTTGTATATTCCATTTCATTTATTGTACTGCTTGCGTCCTCAAGTATGTCAATTATGCTTTTGACTCCCGATAAAGTACTGTTTATGTTATCATTGGCCTCACTGCTGAGAGCAGCCATCTCTTTAGCCTCAGCATATAGCTGTTGTGCAAATGCATTATTCTCATCCAAAGTTATGTTAAGTTGTTCTGATACAGATGAGACCTGGCTGGAAGCTACCTGAACCTCATAGTTGAACCTGTTGAGCTCTGTCTTCAGTCTTACAATAGTATCATTCAACTTTTCTATTGGCTCTTCGGCTGCTTTATATGTAAATAGAGCAACTCCCAGCATTACTGCCGTATAGACAGCAATACCCAGCCATGAATGAGAAAATGGCAGATATAAAAAGAAAACTACGGAAAACGCTGCAAAAATCAATTGAATTACAGGTATTTTGTACTTAATCATATTATCTCCTCCTACTAACCGGCAAAAGCACCTTTGCTGTTTTAATATTCTCTTAAACATGAAAACTGCTGAATATGTGCAGTGTTTCATAGCATCAAGACCGCACATATGAAATTTCAATGATTTTATTCCCCGGAAGTTCTCCCTAAAACAAAAAAACGCCTGAATACAGAAAAATCCTGTAGTCAAACGCCTTTGGTTATATCATCATTGATATTGTTTTTATTTAGTTCATTTTATCATGTATACATAAATTATTCAATAAAAAACTGTTTTTTGTCGCTTTTAGTCGAATTTAGACATGCTTTAAATTATTGCATACTTTTCTCTTCCGGATTCATACATGTTTTGTCCATAGGAATCAATAATCACTGTAGCCGGAAAATCTTTTACAGTCAGCCTTCTGATAGCTTCAGGCCCAAGCTCCGGAAAAGCTATAACTTCTTCCTTGACTATAGATTTTGCTATAAGAGCTCCTGCACCTCCTATAGCCCCAAAGTAGACAGCCCCATATTCCTTCATTGCAGAAATTACTTCTCCGCTTCTTAATCCCTTCCCCACCATACCTGAAAGTCCGAGTTTTATAAGTTCAGGCGCATAAGCATCCATTCTGCTGCTTGTAGTAGGACCTGCAGATCCAATAACTTCACCTTCTCTTGCAGGGCATGGACCTACATAGTATATGATTTGTCCTTTGATATCAAAAGGTAACTCTTTTCCCTCCTGCAAAAGACCTATCATTTTCTTGTGTGCAGCATCCCTCGCTGCATATATGACACCATTTAGTTTTACTATATCACCAGCTTTTAGTGATCTTATCTGTTCTGTAGACAAAGGTGCCTCTACATTACATATCATGTTATATCCCCCAATCAGTTTACAGTCAATCAAAACTTATATAATAAACCTTTATAGCAATGCTTAGCCGGTAGAACACTTACCGTTAATTCTTAAGCGTATTTATTTGCCCTGCTTGCCAAATCACCTTCACTCTTACAAATACTAGTATGAACAGTCTTAGTATAAACACCTCAGATTGTTGCCTCAGCGTGTCGCGTAGCATGACAATTAATGTTTACCGCTACAGGCAAGCCGGCTATATGTGTCGGGAACACCTCAACATTTACTGCCAGTGCCGTAATCCTGCCACCCAGACCTGAAGGTCCTATCCCCAATTTATTAATACTATCCAGCATTTCTTTCTCAAGATTTTTTACGTACTCAACGTTACTACTTTCATCTATAGGTCTCAATAGCGCTTTTTTTGCCAGCATAGCAACCTTTTCCATCGTCCCTCCGATTCCTACTCCTACCACCATTGGCGGGCATGGATTAGGCCCTGCGTTATCCACTGTACTAAGAATAAACTTTTTTACACCTTCTATTCCGTCTGAAGGTTTAAGCATTTTTAAAGCGCTCATATTTTCGCTTCCAAAGCCTTTTGGGGCAACAGTAATTTTTACTTTATCCCCTTCCACTATATTATAATGTATTATGGCAGGTGTGTTATCCCCAGTGTTTACCCGTTCAATAGGGTCCTTGACAACAGACTTTCTTAAGTACCCGTTTTTATATCCCCTCCTGACCCCTTCATTTACCGCATCGGTCAGACTTCCACCGGATATGTATACTTCCTGTCCTACATCTAAAAAAACTACAGCCATGCCTGTATCCTGGCATATAGCCATCTTTTCCTCTTTAGCTATCCCTGCATTCTCAATAATCTGTTCAAGGATACTTCGCCCTATATCAGATTCTTCTTTGTGCAAACCATCTTCCAGAGCCGTAAGAATATCCCGATTCAGGTAGTAGTTTGCATCTATACATAGCTTCTCAACTATATTCACTATTTGATCTGTACTGATTGTTCTCATAACCCCTCCAAAACAAAACCATTATTATTGACAGTCTTCTGTTTGTAAAAGTAAATATTCATGCGCTTTCAACGTACTTATCCGTACTACTGCGTAAAATTGCTAATACATAATGATTTTATTATAGACAAAAATAAAAAGCAAGGAAAAGGCTGCCATTCTTTTCCCTGCCTTTATTCAAAAGCTTCAATCATACAGCTGTCTTATCATAATTTCCTTCAAGCTCAAGTACTTTTTGCTCTATCTCTCTATACTTGCTCATCAGTAGTTTATCGTTCTCCCAATTAACAATAGGTTTTACTTTCTGCAATTTCACTTTTATTATGTATAGCTCTCCATTTATTTGTTTCTGCCCTTGCATGTCCAGTGTTTTATACTCGTTCAGCTCTGTTTCTATGGAAGACAAGAATATTTTAACGTTATCCAACTTGTCTTTAAAGCCTCCTATACGGCTAAAAAACATATTTTGGGTGGTTTGTATGTCTTCTAGCTGTTTGTTAACCTTCTGGAGTCCCTCGTCAAAGTCTTCAAACTTTTTATCTATGTTTTGCAACTTATTATTAAGACTTTCAAACTTTTTATTGAATTCTTCCTTATCTTTGTTATATCTCTCCATAAATGATTGAAACAAATTATTATCCATGTCCACACCCACTATTTTCTAAATTAATTTCCAATATAACCTTGCGGTATATTTTACCATTTTTATATCATATTTACACATATAGGTACAACATATTTCCTAGACATCCTCACCAAATATAGGCAGTTTTTTGTGTGTTTAAGGAAATAATATGATTAATGTGCAGATAAGTTGTATTCTGCCATAAGGACATAACAGAAGAGAGTATAGGGCCTGAAAGCCTTTAACTTCAAGATCAGAGCTTAATGGCATGATGCATTAATCTTGATAATAACTGCCTATCAGTTGATTAATAAACAAATATCAAGCAATGAATAGAAATAGCAGGCTAAAATATTCCCATTATTCCAATTAGGCTTTAGCAAATAAGACTTTAAAAGGAATTTTGAGTATAATATCTTATGGAAGACGGTAATTGTTATTTATTTATATAGATGCTTCCATTGATAATAAATACTTAATTCAGGAAGGAGTTTTAGTATTGAGTACTCCCCGAAATATCTTAGTGTGTGTTACTCAGCAAAAGACATGTGAGAGGCTTATAAGGGAGGCCGCCAAATTAAGGGATGATCATAATAGTGAATTGTTTATTATTCATGTTGCGAAAAACGGATGGAATTTCCTCGACAACATAAAGGAAGGTGAAGCACTAGAATATCTTTTTGCTATTTCAAAATCGGTTGGGGCAAACCTTACAGTTTTAAAATCTGATGAAATAATAAATACTATAATAGGTTTTATTAATGAAAATAATATCGGGCATGTAGTTATGGGACAATCTCCAGGTGATCATAAGGAAAATAATTTCTCCCGTCAATTAAAAAGGGCTCTAAGCGATATAGAAATTTTGATTATTCCATAATACGATCAAACATCTCTATTATAGGCTATAAAAAATCAAAGGCAGGTTTATGGAAATACATGTTGTAGTTAAATTATTACATAATTTTCATTATTTAGGATGTAAAACCATAAAAAACCTAAAAAAAAATAGTTCTTGAATACTAATTTATCGTGAAAGGCTTGACTTAGCGCCACTTTCATTATAAAATAATGTCGAATTCCAAATATAGGAGGTTATTTAAATGAACAAGACAGATTTAGTAAACTCAATTGCTTCTATTTCCGGATTAAACAAGAAAAACAGCGAAGCTGCTCTTAACGCTTTTATAGCATCTGTAGAGGGTGCCCTTAAGAAAGGTGACAAGGTTGTACTCGTTGGTTTCGGTACTTTTGAAGTTAGAAAAAGAGCTGCTAGAAAAGGAAGAAATCCACAGACTAAGAAAGAAATCACTATCCCAGCATCAAATGCTCCAGTATTTAAAGCAGGCAAAGGCTTAAAAGATAAAGTTAACAAATAATATTACATAGAAAAAACCATCTCACAGACTGGGATGGTTTTTTTGTTATGATTACGTCAGAACAATATACGGTGTTCTGACAAACAAACCAAAGATTTCTTACTTTAACCCGATGCTTATTCTTACCTTATCAGCCATCATCGCTATAAATTCTGAATTAGTAGGCTTGCCTCTATCATAATTAACCGTATAGCCAAACAAAGAATCCATAGAATCATTATTACCTTTCGACCAGGCCGTTTCTATAGCATTTCTGATAGCACGTTCTACTTTTTGAGGTGTGGAACTGAATTTCATTGCTACTGAAGGATACAAAACTTTTGTTACCGAGGTAAAAGCTTTTGAGTTGTTAACAGACTGAATTATTGCTTCCCTTATATACTGATAACCTGTCATGTGGGGCGATATTCCTACGTCCCTCATAAGGTTTGTAACCTCAGCTTCGAGATTATTACCAGGTTCTCCGCCTGCACCCTTAAGAGCAGGATTCTTCAGCAGTGTGTTTTGAGTAAAATACACTGTATGCTTTTCTTTATATACCTGACGAATTCTTGAAACCAATATGTCTACATCAAAAGGTTTTACAACATAATACTCAGCTCCTAAAGCTATAGCCTTTTGAATAAACATATCCTGCCCTATTGCCGACAACATAATAATTACCGGTTTATAGGATTTGGACTGCGGCAGCGAAATCTTCTCCAATACTCCTATACCGTCCAGATTAGGCATAATAATATCTAATACCACTACATCAGGTTTTAGAGTTGTTATCATATCATAAGCTTGAAGTCCGTCTCTGGCAACTCCCACTACACGTATATCCTCTTCCCTTTGCATATATTCATTTAGCAGGTTTCCAAAGTCAATATTGTCATCTGCAATCAATACTGAAATTTCATCTTTCATCTAAAACCTCATCCCCCGTAACAGCAATAATAGTCAATGTGGCAAGCAAGAAGCTCATTCTTTAACTTAAAACACGCTTGCTTTATAGTTTACAGTATTTCTAAAACCACACTAGATATATTCGATAAAAAAACTTATTTTCCTCTAAAAATGTCGTATAGTGTAAACAACACATCTACTTTATCGTAAACATTTATAGCCTGATAACCAAATTAGCCAAGTTCATCCAGACAGACCTCACTGAAATACTCTAACTACATAGTTTTATTAACTTCACTTGTTATTTCCATTATTTCCTCTGCTATTTTTTCCACACTTTTTCCGGAACAGTCTAAAACAATATCTGCATACCTCTCGTACAAGGGGGTCCTCTCAGTATAAAGATCAAAAAAACTCTGACCGTTTGTCCTTGCAAATCTTCTTCCTGCAGTAATCCTGCTTTCGATTTCAATGTACTCTAGTTTTAAATAAATCACAATTCCACTGTTTTTTAGGTGTTCCATGGACCCTTTGCCATAAACTACACTACCCCCGGTAGCTATAATGCAGTTGCTTAAGTCAATCGTAGTAACAACTTCCTCCTGGATATCGAGAAATCTCTGAAGACCCTCGGTATTTACTATATCTCTTAGTTCTCTATTCTCCCTTGACTTGATTAAGAAGTCGGTATCAACAAAATCCCGGGCCAGGACTTTGGAAAGGTGCTTGCCTATAGTACTTTTACCTGAACTGGGCATACCTATAAGGATTATATTCTTATTTCCCATGGATACCCTCCTCAATAAGTTTAATGTTTCCACCACAGGCTCTGATATATTCGACAAACTCCGGAAATGTAACACTCATCGCCTCTGCTGTATCTATAACTGTTTCATCCTCAATGTTTAGTCCTGCTATCGCAAGAGCCATTACTATGCGGTGATCATCATGTCCTCCTACACGGCACCCTCTTAGCTTACTACTTCTTATCACCAGTCCATCAGGCAGCTCCATGATATCCGCCCCCATTCTCTTAAGTTCTTCACACATCACATGTATTCTGTCCGTTTCTTTCATTCTTGCCTGAGGAACATTAACAAGCCTTGTTTCACCATCAGCAAAACAACCTGCAACAGCCATTGCCGGGAGTGCATCAGGAATTGAATTCATATCAATTTCCCTACCCTTTAGCTCCCCACCTTTAATAATAACCTCACCGTTTTCATACCGGACTTTTGTGCCCATGCTTTCAAGTATTGACAAAACAGACTTATCCCCTTGCGGATCAGTCATGTCAAGGTTTCCGAGCTTAAACTCCGAACCCGATATGGCAGCAAGCACCATGAAGAAAGTAGCTGATGAAAAGTCACCGGGTATAGCCATATTAAAAGGCTTATATTTTTGATTTCCCATTATGCTTATTGATTTGAAATTATCATTTTCGTATTGTATATTCTGTTTATCCAGCCACCACATTGTTATTTCCGCATATGGAACCTCATACAGCCTGGTTAATTCAATCCGGCTGTCGGACTGACATAAGGGCAGCCCGATAAGCAAAGATGAAAGGTATTGTGATGTAATCCCGTCAAGTTCGGTCTTTCCTCCTTGCAATCTCCCTTTTACAACAACCGGTGGCATTCCGTTATTTCTTGTCGTAAACACATCTGCACCAAGATTGTTCAATGCCTGTACCAGAGGGCCAACCGGTCTTTTCAGTATCTGATGATCTCCTGTAAAAACAGAACATCCCTCACCAAGAGCTGCAGCTGTTAAAGCAAAATTAATTGATGTACCGGAATTTCCTACATTTATCACATCTGCCGGAATCCCAGGCCTGCCATTAAAGCCTTCAATACGAAAGCTGCTGCCGTTGATATCGATCTTTGCACCTAACGCTCTGCACACATTTACTGCCGATAATGCATCATTAGAAATTAGTGGATTTGATATTTCAGATATACCCTCTGCAAGACTTGCAATAAACAAAGCCCTTATAGTATGTGATTTCGAACCGGGTATTACTACTTCTCCACTAGTCTTGGATTTATTCACTCTCAATAACATATCAAAACCCCTCTACCATGCTACATATTTAGACTAAACATAATGGATAGAACAATGATTTATTTATCCGATCCACAACGCTATTTCTTACTGAAGAAACCGGGATTCAAACCCAAGCAGTCTGAGAAATTCATTTATTATGCAAGTTTTCAGATCAATACCTATCCGGGTTCCTTGTTTTTATATTAATATACTCTAAAAACCAAGTCAATTGATTTAGCACGATAAACCAGTTTAAATCCCATTCTTTAACCATATACTGCAAGTTTCTGTATAACTTTACAACCAATCAAGTATCAATCAAACCGGTGCCTTAGGTTTATTAGCCTGTAAGCAAGATACTATCAAATTTTTCTGGATTTTTGTATTATAAGTTTCTATAATGATAAAATAGAAGTATAAATATACCTTTTTTGTATACTGCTGAACGGATTTTTTCTAACTACTTCAGGCTAAAATATGTATACCGTCTGAAATAGAAGCATCCGGTTTTGTTTTGTCAGAATAAATAATAACATGAACATGGAGATTTATGATGAAAGAGATAGAACTTATTGCAACATCCGCCGCCGGCGTTGAAGCCGTAGCTAAATCAGAAGTAATAAAGCTAGGATTTAAGGGCGTAACAGTTGAAAATGGAAAAATTATGTTTAAAGGAGACATATCAAGTATCCCAAAAGCCAATCTTTGGCTTAGAACTGCCGACAGAGTACTTTTGAAAATAGGAGAGTTTGAAGCATTGTCCTTTGAAGAATTGTTTGAGAAAACAAAAGCTCTCCCATGGGATGAGTGGATAACAAAGGACGGAAAATTCACTGTACTGGGCAAATCAGTAAAATCAAAACTATTTAGCATATCCGATTGCCAGGCTATAGTAAAAAAAGCTGTAGTAGAAAAGTTAAAATCAAAGTACGAAGTTGAATGGTTTAAGGAAACAGGCCCGGAATATACCATACAAGTATCCTTACTTAAGGATATCGCAACTTTAACAATAGATACAAGCGGCACAGCACTACACAAGAGAGGATATAGGGCTAAAAACGTAGAAGCCCCAATCAAAGAGACTTTGGCTGCAGCAATGATACTGATAAGTTATTGGAACAAAGACAGAACACTTCTTGATTGTTTCTGCGGCTCAGGTACTATTCCTATAGAAGCTGCTCTTATAGGAAAAAATATTGCACCCGGTCTTAACAGAAGTTTTGCATCAGAGGCTTGGCCGGTTATAGACAAACAATTATGGAAACAGGAAAAAGTCAATGCCCTGAAAGCCATAAATCAGGATATAAAACTTAATATATTTGCATCCGATATAGATGCTAATGCTATTAAGCTTGCAAAAGAAAACTCTGCGGAAGCAGGCGTGGATGATTGTATAAAGTTTTTTGCTAAAGATTTTAAGGATGTAAGCATTAGCGACAATTATGGAGTTATTATTTCCAATCCCCCATACGGTGAAAGACTGGGTGAAAGAGGAGCAGTAGAGAATCTTTACAAGGATATGGGAAGGGCTTTTTCAAAATACGATACCTGGTCGAAATATGTTTTAAGCCCCATGGAGGAGTTTGAAAAGCTCTTTGGCAAAAAAGCAGATAAAAAACGCAAATTTTATAATGGAAATATTAAGGTTGATTATTACCAGTTTTTTGGCCCAAAATCTCCTGGATGAGCTGCATGATTTATTTGCTCCATATATAGCCAGTTGACATCAATGTACTTTCTTCAATACAATAGACATATAACTTAATACTAACAATGGCGTTTCGTTACATAACGGCATGTAACAATTGATACAGGCTCTTATTATGAGCTTCGTATCCAATCAGTCACAAACTGCAAAGGCGTATTTTACCTTGTGATAAGGTAAAATACGCCTTTTATTTATATTTTTTATTTCTAAAACATTGTCAAAATGAAGAGGTGGGTGTATATGATCAATTGTGAGGCTTTTATAAATAATGCTATTGAATTCTGTCTGAAATCTTTAAAAGGTTACTCTGATACAAATGAAATAGTAAATTGCCTTACTACTCACAATAGTTTGCTCCACAGCAGATTCAGATATTCCATAGCCCGGGATATAGCAAAGCTTCTTTTTTCCATATACCCTGATCATGTAAAAGCCGTAAAGCTTTATGGCAGCACTATGGAATACACTGCAGGCGTCTTTTCCGATATAGATATCGTGATCCATGTCAATCATTTCAGCAATGAAATGCATGATACTATAAAAACCCTCAACCTGGAACTTTCTGAGAAATACTTCATACTGATCGGGAAAGCTCCCGAAGAGTGGAGTTATTTTATAGATATACACGTTATTAATAGTGATCCTAGCCAAAAAGCCCTCTCATCCCGTGCTTACCTTGAATACATATTACATAATGAATCAATAGAAATCAGCTGAAAAGACAGAATCTATCAGAAAAAAGGCTGCCACAACAGGCTTATTTCAGGGTACTCATCCTTACATGCAAGTACCCTGAAATAGTACTTGCTGTTAGTGTATATTGCAATCCTTACTTACTGTTATATCTGTCGCTGCCGAAGGGCTCTTTGCTTCATCCCTTGTAATCTGCAGTATTTCCAGCATCGTAGCACCTCCGGTGACAGCTTCTGTAAACTCATTTAGAAGGGATAGTGCATTCATATCATCTGAATACTTATTAATTATTTTTTTGATATCGCTAAAGAGCTGTTCCTCATCGTTAGCATTTATTTCATCTTTTAACATTTCAGCAAAAATAATAGAAATATTGCACACATCATTTTCCATACTTTCAAGCTCGGAAATCAATTCCAAAGCGCTACTGTTATCATCTTTTCTGATATCAATCACTCCTTTCAGGAAGCAAATGAAATACTCATAACTAAATTATTTCCTGAAAGTCAAAATTAAATGCGAAGACTATATTTAAAGTTTTTGATCTGATATGGAATGAGCTGCTATCAGGTGTTATTTACTTCATTTCTTACTTTTTTCCTTGCACTTTTCTTCTCAACAGTATTGCCAATTGATACCCCTAGAGCTATACCTACAGCTGCTGCAGCAAAAAACAAAACATTATTCCACAAGTAAAAACATAATATTCCAGCTGCACCTCCTATCCCTGCCCCAAGCAGCATGCCCAATTCTGTATATGTATAGTTTTTCATATTACAAGTCGCCCCTTTATGCACAACATACATGTGCGCCTGATAAACGCCATAAAATTCCGGCTTTTACCCTTTAACAATCCATCTGTCCCAAAAGCCCTTTAATTATTTCGCACACTGATGCAATCTTAATACTTAGACTTGAAATCCCGGGAAAAGTTTCATCAAATCCGCTTTTTAAAAATTTTATTTATATTAGATATTGACCTGTAGATTATGATAAAATATTTTTAGTATGAATTTCTAGGAGTTTACTTATGGATTACATTCATGATTTTGATTCTGACATTGCTTATGTGCTGGAAGAGTGTGAAAAGAGGATTCTTGAATATCCTTCAGGCATAAAACAATTTGCATATAAATATCTGGATAAACTCCACCTGTTAAAAGATAAGAACCAAAGCGGGGGTTTTTGCTACCTTATGCCTTTCTGGCTGATGGATACATTTGGAATTGAGAGAAGGATATGCAGAAATATAGCTATAGGTAATAGTTTCGCCCTCCTCTACTTCATGTCACAGGACGAGGTAATGGATGATTGTACACAAAAGTCAAAGGTCGAACTGTTACCTGTAAGCAGCTTGTTTTTTACAGAATTCATCTCTTCATACCAGTCTACATTCCCGGGAGAATCCAGCTTCTGGCAGTATTTTGACAAATACATGAAGGAATGGGCCGGAAGTGTAGTATGGGAACGGTCAAACCACTGGGGACAGGCAAATGAATATACTGAAGAAGATCTTATATTGCTCTCAAGGAAGGCTGCCCCTATGAAAATACCCTTTGCTGCCATGAGCATACTTTCTGGTAATGAGTTGGCAGTTAAAGCCTTTTCAGATATGGTCGACTATGATCAGATAGTATATCAGATGATAGATGACTGGAGAGACTGGAAGGAAGATATGGAAATAGGCAATTATACCTATCTTCTGGTACAGGCTGTAAAATACAACAATCTTAAAGAAGCTTCCCAGCTTAATGAGAGTCTTGTGAGGAAAGCTGTATACATAGGAGGGATAGCAGAAGAAATTTTCGAACTGGCAAAAAAGTATAACAAGCTGTCACTGGAATGTATTTCAAACATTGATTCTCCCTACCTCAGAGACTATATTTCATTAGAAGAAATCATATGTGATAAAATCCTGACAAACATAAGGGAAGAAAAGGGCATTATGATGAAGGGGGGCTTGGATAGCCTGCTATGGAGTATAAAGAGATCCTGAACCATATTGTTATTAATGCCAGTACAACTAAAGAACGATATTTCCAAGGTTTTATACCAGTAAATTCAGAAAAGAATTACAAACATATCAAATCTCTTGCAGATACCTGGAAGAAATCTGTTTGCGGCAATACTCCAGAAATTTTCGAATTTTATTTACAGCAGGAAGGTATGGAATATGAAAAATACTGCCTTCTTTTAGGGGAGACCGAGCTTCCGGGTAATTTTATTCTCCCGCCATGGGCAGATATGCTGACAGAGATATTGCTATGCTATGATAATGTATCGTTATCCGGAAATCAGTTTAAGAAGCTGACCGCATATTTAGAATCCAGAGATTCAATAGCTTTTACCGAGCTTTTCCTTCCTATCGCCTGCCTTGCCTCCAACCATCTCACTGAAAAACTGAACACCTCAACAGTTTTATTAAGTGAAAATGCTCAATTTGATTTGCTTTATAGTCTGATTAAGCGGATTTCCGATACGTCCACCAGGGTTTTGGAAACAGAATTCCTGCTCTACAGGTCAAGGTTTCGGACTTCATTGGAAAGGCTGATACTGGGTAATACTTCTACTACACTATATGACTCTTTTATTGAATCAATGCTTAAGGAGGGGCTACTAGATCTGTTTATGCAGTATCCAGTATTGGCGAGACTGCTTGCCACAGTACTTATGCAGTGGTTGGCATCAACCGGGGAATTGATTGCACGGCTTGAAAAAGACTATTTTGAAATCAGTAATATATTTAATTACAGCAAAGAGGCGGGAAAGATTTCAGAAATCCAGTGCGACCTTTCTGACCGGCATAATGGAGGAAAAACTGTTACTATTATAAGCTTTGATAGCGGTTTTAGGCTGGTATATAAGCCCAGAAGCCTGGATATGGAAGATATCTGGTTTAGACTTCTTTCATATCTAAATGGGGAAATGTCCGATGAGCTGTTTAAATGTGTCAAAATACTAAACAAACAAAGCTATGGATGGATGGAATATGTCGAACATATCCCCTGTATGGATGAGCTTGATGTAAAGCTTTATTACAAGAGAGCAGGCGCATTACTATGTATGGTATACCTGCTCGGAGGAACTGACTGCCACCATGAAAATCTGATTGCATGTGGTTCCTACCCGGTACTTATAGATATGGAAACCCTTTTCTCCCCTTCAACAAATGAATTTTCGCATAAGGATGTATTTGAATCCACCGAAGACATGGAACGGAATAATTCCGTAATGCGAACAGGT
The DNA here is from genome assembly GCA_026414765.1 of Clostridia bacterium. NCBI lineage: Bacteria > Bacillati > Bacillota > Clostridia > Clostridia bacterium. Next base: position 23,392 of record JAOAIJ010000009.1, read on the forward strand.
CTGTTGCCTGAATACAGATATGCCCAGGATGAAAAAAAATATGATCTAAGCGGGTTTGGCGGAGGTACAGGCGGGGATGCATACCCCAGGCGTATGAAGTGGGTGGATGTAAATACCGATAACATGAGGCTGGAATATATAAAACATGAAGTGTTGTTTCCGGCAAATCTCCCTTACATGTGTAAAACCGTTTATCCCGCAGACATTTTTACTGGTGAGGTTATAAATGGATTTGAAGCACTTTTGGCATTAATACAGAAAAACAAAAAGAAGCTATCACAATATTTTCAAAAGTTCTTTAGTGGCAGAATTTGCAGATATATTCATAGATCTACCCTGTATTATGATACATTAATCAAAAAATCACTCAAACCCGAATATATGAGAAACTCTATAGAAAGAGATATTCTGTTTAGTTCTTTATATGCCGGTATAACAAACATTTCTTCGTATCCATCATATGAATGGTCCTTATGCAAAGCTGAGATCCAGTGTCTGGAAGTTACAGATATACCTTACTTCTATATAGAAAATAACTCATTAATGAAGCATGATTCGGATATCCTAGTAAAAGATTTTTGTGCGGCAAAAAATACAAGTTATCCCGAAATCCAATTGCATTTACTTAATATAGCTAACACTAAGGCACAGACCAACTATATAAAGTCAGCCTTCCGTTAGTTTATGAAACGCTTCGTTTATTTTTTGATATTTTTTGTAAAAAAATGTTGAAATATAGTGTTTTTTGCAATATAATGTAAATATATATTTTTATCACATCCTATTCTCAGTTACATTTCCAGTACATATTTATTCTATACGCAGATATCTTACATTCATCAAGTAGAAATGTACAGCAATATAAATTATGTAGACTTTCTTCAAGGGACTACTTTTTTAAGCTAATGTTTGATATAAGAACATAATATTCTAAATAGGAGGCGCTAATATGTCAAATTCAAGTAAACAAAATCTGCAGGAAAAGATCATCAGAAAAGCTTGGGAAGATGCGGAATTCAAAAAAGAACTGCTCAGCAATCCGAAAGCTGCTATTCAGAAGGAGCTGGAAATTGCTATTCCCGACAATGTGGAAGTTAAAGTAGTAGAGGAAACAACTAACACAGTTTATTTGGTACTACCGGTTAATCCGGGAGAGATAAAGGATGTAGGTGAAAAGGCAGGATTGAAACCACAAACCGCTATTTATTAACATAAGAATGTCAAACAATATAAACCGGAAAGGAATTCTTCCCGGTTTATATTGTTTATAGTTTAATTTATGGTTGGTATCTTTATTATGAATAATATTCCATTACCAACTTCGCTCTCACATAGAATCTCTCCATTGAACTTTTGTGTAATAATATTATACACTATATTAAGTCCCAGACCAGTACCACCTTTATTACGCCTTGTAGTAAAAAATGGATCGAATATTTTTTGTAAAAATTCTTTTTTTATACCTTTCCCATCATCAGAATATCTTAGTATTACATATTGACTCTGTTTCTCTATACTAAACCGTAAAACTCCTGTTTTGCCATCATCATAAGCATGTATTATTGAATTCATAACTAAATTAGTAATAACTTGTGAAAAAGCTCCCGGATAGCTATCAATTTCCAAGCTCTCTTGACAATTCACTTCTATACGGTGTCCATACTTTCTAATCTCAGGACTAAGGCTAATAAGAACCTCATTAATATATTCTCCTACTTTAAATTTGCGTTTTTCTTCACTTGATTGGTCGGCAGCAACCTTTTTAAAGCTCCTGATAAGATCTGCAGCACGCTTGAGATTTGATAAAATCATACCTGCCGATTGTACGCTTGTGTCTATATAGTTATCCAGATCCGAACGCTTCATTTTATTATTCTGATACAAGTCAGACAATTCTTTTGTTTCATCCACCAAGTGAGATGCCGCTGTTATGCCTACTCCAATTGGGGTGTTTATTTCATGGGCAACACCTACTACAAGACCTCCAAGTGCAGCCATTTTCTCTGATTGGATCAACTGATTCTGGGTATTCACTAACTTATCCATAGCTTCCTTTAACTGCTTGGTCCTCTCATCAACACGCCTTTCGAGTGAACTGTTTAGTTCGTCAACTTCTTGTTTAGATCTTTTTAGTTCAGTCAATGCTTCATTTAGTTTTTCATTATTTAAAACTAATTCATTCGAATAAACCAATAACTTTTCATGTGCATCAGAAAATCGTCTTCCCAGTATAAGCATTAGGGCAGCTATAAATATCAAAATACCCCATTTATACATGCTCGGAACTCTTCCGTATACAGAAAATAAAGGTATCTCAACTAATGAAATAAATGAGTATACAGAAAACCCTACTGTGAAAATCTTTGCATCAATATTCCCGCTTATAGCATAGCGTAACACTATAATGATCTGAATTAAAGCATCAAAGACACCAAGCAATAGAAAAATAGTACTTACTAAATCAGATGAGAGGTGTGCACCAGAATAGGAAAGTATAGAAGCTGCCATAATAATAAAATATAAAAAAATGTTAAAGTTCCATAGTTTATTAATTAAGGTGTTTTCTTTGAAAGTAAAGAAAACTTGTCTAAAAAAAGCCATAAAAGACATAACTGCACATGGAAACGCAATACTATTCAGTATGAAATATATTATATTATTTTCAAAGAACAAAGTATTCATGTTAACAGATATAGAAATAAAAACACACCCCATAGATAGGATGAAACAACTGAGATAAATTAGACTTTTTCTATCTTTTCTGTTAACAAATATTACATTGGGTAGGATAAAGAAACCAAAAACTATAAAGAAAAATCCTAAAATTACATTGTTTATATCTTTTCTCATGAAGAGTCTTGTTATTTCTTTATACTTGCCAATATAAACATTTCTGTAAGGTCCAACGGCTGGTAAATCAGAATATACTTTGATATATAGTTGCTTTCCTGTATGCTCCATTTGAAGAGGGATAACCAGTCTATCTCTTGATAAAGCATAATTTATTGCATAAGGCATGATATAAATATCATCTTTGAATATCATTTGGTTATCTACATAAGCTTCAACTTTTTTTGATAGCATGAGTTCAAAAAACAAAGCTGATGTCTGCCAAGTTTTGTTTTTTGGAATATTTATTCTAAACCAAACAGCTTTGTGCCTATTATCATTGTTAAGGGGTTTTCCTGTTATAGTATAGTCATACCATTTACCTTCAATAATTTGACTAAAGTCAATTTTACCCGTATCAACGCTAGCCGTATCATCCCACTTGTATTCCCATCCGTTCTTTAAACTGATGAATTTATCTTCAGATCTATCTTTTTCAGCAATTATTTGAAAAACCGTTATTGCTGTAAAAAAAAGTATAGCTACTAATAATATCACTAGACTTGTAAACATAAAGGGTCTGTTTTTTAAATTCAATTCAAGCTTCAACTAAATCCCTCCTCTCATACCTTGCCAATGCTTCTATGCAAATTGCTGTTGTCAGCTCCTCAGACCCATAACACCTTACCGGTTCGTCACAAAACCTCTCCCGCTGCCAGGAACCTTCCTGTCCTTGAGTCTTAAGTAGATACTCAACTGCTTCGTGCAGCAAAGTATCAAATGCACCAAAATTCAGGAAGGTACAAATCATATATCCGGCTGTTAAAGCAGTTTGGAAGCCGCTTTGTACAACATCCTCTCTTATTCGATGCAAGATGATATCCTTCACTTTGCCAAGCGAGGCCACTCCATTGTAAAAGGCTCTGGAGATCAGGTAATATAAAACATACTTGTTTGGAAAGTAAGGAATATTCTCTTCTTCCCTACCTTCTTCTACAATAATCGAAAGATAGTCTACCGTCAGTTTAGTATATCTATTTTCACCCATATACAGCAGTATATTTGAAAGGACTCCACAACACTTGTCATTCTTCCTGACATGAAGGAAAACCGTTTTTTCATCAAACTCAGATCGCATAGGATAGTCAAGAAGCCAAGTAAGGAAAACACCATCATTGCTCATATTGCTCAGAAGACTTTTCAAGTTATCAGGAAAGCTTACACCATTCATTTTTAGAAAGTAGGAGACACAAGCGATGACATCCAAATCAGGAACCGTATTAATAGGTGTATACTTTGTCAGGGTTCCGCCAGAAATTATTACACTTCTGTTTACACCAAAATATCTCCATATACCTTGCCCTTCCATCTCTTGCAGAAAAAAAGCAATGGCTTTTTGCGTCATCTCCCTAACCCTTGGCTCATCAATAAAACCTAGAGAATAAAGAACAAATGTAGTAATATATGTTGTGCTTACATACCTGCCCTGCCCGGTCATCATCTTGTCGGGAAAGACATAGGTTTTAAACTCACCATATGGAAGCTGGGATTTATGTAGAAAATCCAACCCCTTGGAAACAGCTGCATTTATTTCCGATCTTAAGTCTTTGTTATGTATACAAATCACCCCTTACACATCTATCTGCCGTCTTCCTTTCAGAAAATATGCAGTCAACAGGGTTTAAGATTAATTATTTCCCTCATTCGTTCTTCTGCTGCTTCTTTTCTCTTCCTTTGGTATTCTTCCTCACGCAGCAGCCGTTCTGCTTCCGAGGCAGTTGCCCAGGCCAGCCCCTGAGCGTGATATTTTTCTAGATAGAGGGCTTCGTGGCAATTGATTATCTGAATACTTTTATATGCTTCAAGCATTGCACTGGAAAACAGTTCTTTTATCTCTACTGCTTCCTCTCTGCTCATGCCCTTTTCAGTTTTATAGACCGAATCCACTTCCAGATCCTGTCTATTGTCAGAATTCACTTTTGAAATTCCAAAGCTATCACTATCGTTGTATACCTGTGACCCTTTCACCAGGTTAAATGCTTCATAGCAGATGGAATCTATGTTATCAAGATTTTCTAATATAAATCTGACAGTCATTGCCGCCTCTTCTCTGGTTTCAGTAGGAAAACCGAAGAAGAGGGATACATGGTTTCCTATTCCTGCCTTTTTGCTGTCTTCCAGCACCCTTCTGATCGTTTCTACCTCAATACCCTTGTTCATTGCCTTCAGTACCCTGTCACACGCTGACTCTAGTCCGAATCCCAATGCAAAACAGCCCGATTTCCTCAGCCTATTGAAAAGAATATCATTAAGCTGATTTTCAAATCTTGTGTGAGTTGACCAGTTTATATCGATGCCTTCCTGCAGCAAACTATCAGCTATTTGTGACAGGTATTTGGGAGGTATGGCCTCGTCTATGAAAGTAAATGTTTTGCACTTATACTTTTCTGATAATGCTTTAAGATCATCCGTTATTTTTTCCGCACCCCTATATCTGAATTTTCCGCTTGCATTCAGGTAAAAGCTGCAAAAGGCGCATCTTCCCCAATAACATCCTCTGGTAGCATAGGCAGGCAATATGTTTTCCGGCATCAGATATAATTCCAGCGGTAAGCCTTCAAAGTCCGGCGTTGGAAGCATGTCTATATTTTCAATACTACTTACCTCATTTGCAACTATTTTCGAGTCATCACAATATATTAAGTTGGGGATATCATTCAACGGCATTTCCTTATCCAGGCACTCTATCAATTTCAACAGAGGTGTCTCTCCCTCATGAATTATGATACTGTCAGTCAGCGAAAACAACTCCGTATTTTCCTTTACCGCATCTTCCATCCGAGTAAAAAAGCTACCCCCGATTACTACATGTGCACCGCTCAGTCTCTTCTTTATCATATGCGCTAGTGTCAATGCAGGAATTACCTGGCTTTCTACTGCTATGGACAATCCGATAATCTTCGGAGATTCTGCTATAATACCCGGTATGGTATATTTCTCATAATATTCGATATACAGATTTCTTTCTTTATCTTTCACAGCTTCCAGTATTTCCGCCGTAGAGCGTGCAGAACAAGCAGTACTATAACCGTAGAAGGATAACCGGGAAGGAAAATAGGCCATGGATAACAGTCTCATACAATCATTAAGAATATTTATGTTTCTGAAGTACTTTTCAAATACGAAAAAATCTTCCTTCTGCTTTATTGAAGCCTTAGCGTTCTCAACTTCACTGACAAGATACTCCCCTCTGGAAATCAGCTGGTTCAGTTCCAATGGGTCAGCTCCGGAAAAGATAAGGTTTCTCCGATTCATACATATGGAAAAATGAGCCTTTGAAAGCTCATCCTTGCTCATCAGCTTATCAAAGGACTCTATATTCAAATCCTTCTGTATCACCTCATGTCCTGCTTTCCGCAATACAGCTGCAAGGCATGGCAGCCCCAACGGAGGCATCGTCACATCATATTGTGGTGGGAAAACCAGCATTACTTTCATAATAATCCCTTTACTCTCCACTTGTTTATGCTTATATTAATTCTTCGCATACATAAAAACTCCTGCCTGAGTTTTCAACAATATTTTACGATATTTGCTATAATTTTCAACTAAAGATATAATAAAGAAATACTGCACAACAACAATTGAATTCTTAATAATATAAATAAGACTAAAGAAATAAATCAGGGATATAAGTAAAGGGTGGTATCTTTATGAATAGCTGTTCCAGCCATAGTCAGAGCAACAAGGGTAATATACTTGTAAAATTTATGGATTACAAAAATTCAACCGGCATCAAAGAGCATTTTAAGGAGAAATTGTCACTGAAACACTTAAACACTAAAAAAATCCTTAAATATTCAAAAACTGAGCTGCTTCAATTGCATGAAGACGATGATTTTGACGAGGTAGTCAGCCATCTGCATAATCACCCGGAAATCTACTATGCTCAGCCTGATTATTTGCTGCATGCCTGTTCATCAACCGATAACCAGACATTCCGCTTCCAGTGGGGGCTCGAGAATACGGGGCAGACAAATAAGCTCGACATAGCCGGATGCTGCGGCATTGATATTGATGTCCTGGATGCATGGAGTATTACACAGGGATCGGAGTCTGTTGTGGTTGCAGTATTGGATACCGGAATAGATATAAATCACATAGCATTGAAGAATAGTATTTACCATAATCCCTACGAAACAGGCATAGATGGCAAAGACAACGATGGGAATAATTATTGTGATGATTTTTCCGGATGGGATTTTGTAAATAAGGACAATACGGTATATGATTCGATACGGGATGCAAAACACGGTACGGAGGTAGCAGGGGTTATTGCCGCGCGGGGTGTAGATGCCGGTACAGTCGGCGTTGCACCCGGAGTAATTATTCTTCCTCTAAAAATCATGGATATTGATAAAAGCTGCACTTCAGCAGCTGTAGAAGCTATAGAATATGCCAAAGCTAAAGGTATACGGTTGGCTAATTGCAGTTGGGGGGATACTAATCAAAATCCTGCCTTAAGATTCCATATGCAAAACTCAGATATTTTATTTGTATGTGCTGCAGGCAATAACGGAGATGATGTATCCGTCGCGCCGTTTTATCCGGCCTGCTTCGACCTGCCTAATATAATATCGGTAGCTGCAGTGAATAATAAGGGCTGTCTATGGCCTGGATCCAATTATGGGAATAGAATCCATGTAGCTGCTCCCGGAGCTTGCATACTGAGTACTATCCCATCCGAAGATGAATGCAGTTATGGAATCGATACGGGAACTTCACTTGCAGCACCCCATGTTACAGGAATTGCAGCCCTTATACTGTCAAAATACCCTGATCTGGATGCTCCGGGTATAAAACAGCGGATAATCCAGAGCGTAAAACCGCTGAGTACCTTACAGGACAAAGTGACTTCAGGTGGACTGGTAAATGCATATAAAGCTCTAGTATAAAACTGCTATTCACGATATGGTAAAAGGAACCGGAAGCATGTTCCGCTTCCTTTACTTGACTCGACTTCTATTGTTCCGCTGATGCTATTCACCTCACTCATTACTGCTGCAAGGCCAACTCCTCTACCAGAATAGTGATCTGCTTCTGTCCTAGTTGTAAAATACTCTTCAAATACAAGATTCAAAGCCTTTTCCTCACTCAGCGCACATGCAGCATGTTCATCCAGAACTCCCTGTTCAACTGCTGCAATCCTTATTTTTTCTGTATCAATGCCACAGCCGTCATCCGTTATGGTAATTGCTATGCAATTATCAATCAAATTTACGCTGCAAGTAATATTGGCGCTCTCAGACTTGCCTTTTGAAGCACGTATATCCGCACTCTCAATTCCATGAACAACTGCATTTCTGAATACATGAACAAGAGAACGTGTAAAACTCTCGTACTTTTCCATATTTACAGGGAAATCCCCGCCTTTAATCACAAGAGGATTTAACTGTTTATCAAGATGTAACGCAATTTTTCCAACATATCCTGGGTATTGCTTCAAGAGTTCTTTAAAAGGCCTGAACCTCAAATGTTTTAGGTCTTTGAGAAGTAATTCCCTTCCAGCTGCCGGAAGTATGGATTCCACCTTTTTTTCTATCTCCAGCAGCTTCGCCTGATCAACAAAAATCACTTTCTGGTGATTCAAATAATCTTCACCCAGTATATCTCTTAAAACATCCAGATCGGATTTTATCCACGAAAGCATTTCATCAGAGTCAATTTTACTTCTCAGATTTTCTATTATTACTGCATCTTCGCATTTCTTCCATTCTGACAGCAGCGTCTCGAATTCATGTAATTTGCTTACTATATTAATCATATCCAACTGGCTGAAACTGCCTTTAAATGTATGTACTTTCCTTATTACTTCAAAAATCGTACTCTCAGCCGTTCCTTTACCGAGAATAATTTCTCCCATCCCATACATACAAAACTCTTCATAATCCCGTACACATTTGGTCATATCCTCATAATCAGTAACGGCCTTTACAACCATTTTCAGTAAATTCCGTTCTTTTTCAATCTTGTTTTCAAGAAATTTCCTTTCCGAAACATCCGTCAGAATGACCATAAAAGTTCTGAAGTTTTCAGCATTTCCCTCCAAAATCTTATATTTCACATCAATGTACCTTTCATTCACTCTTATTTCATTCGGCAGCAGTGGCAGATATATATCTCTTATATCACCACTGTTTATGCTTAATACCTTCCGTATCATAATTTCAAGATACTTTTGTTGTTCCTTATCAGAATAAATAAGCTCCGCGAATTTTTCCCCTTTTATCTCCTTCCCGAAAATGTTTACGCATTCAGCACTATATTCCCCATCAATACTCAGGCTCTCGCCAAAAGTGAGAAAACCTTGCCCTGCATTATCAAGAAGATTTCTTATATCTGCGTTTCTATTAATGATTTCACAGAAAAGTGATGCATTTTCTATTGCAAGTCCTGCCTGTCCTGCAAACGTAAAAGCAACATCCTCATCCTTACTGGTAAATGCATCGGACTTGAAACTTTCCATTAATATTGCCCCGAACAAATCATCCTGATACACGATAGGAACGACAAGATAGGATTGAAATGACATATTCGTGCCTTCAGGCTTGTTATTTATATCCGGGATACTGTACAGCTTGCGTTCTTCCATACCGGCAAGTATTTTTAGCTCAAAAGGTTTCAGTGAATGGTTCACTATACTGAACCTACCATTTTCCTTCACAGTAACCAGCTTATATCCGCTTTCTTCGGCTAATACAGCCAATCCTCTGTCAAATTTTATTACCTGTGATATACTTTCCAAAAGTTTCGACATAATCTCGTCCACGTTTAGTGTAGATGTGAGATCCATATTCAATTCACGGAGCTTTTCCGACAACTGGCGCTGCTGTCTCTCGGCTTCATATTTATTTGAGCTTATTATAGCTTCACTGACAGCGGAAACGTTTGAGCAGAATACTTCTATCAGGTCCATGGTCATGTCATCCAAGAAGCTGCACCCTTCAAAGAAAAGAAGGCTTTCCGAGCCTGTCATTCCTTTAAGATATATAGCAAGGTATTTATCATGGTAAACTATATGTTTTTTTGCATAAGCACTGTATAAAAATGAAAGTATATCCCCAGGTACAGCCTCCTGGATCTTTCTTCCTTCATCCTTCTGATATATGCCTGTTGCTGACAGAATAAAAAATTCGTTATTTTTTTTTACTGCTGCAAAGCTTGAACTGTTTATGCACTCAAAACTATTCAATTCTATTATGGATGCCAGCTGTGCCAAAACTTTTCCGGCAAAATCCTTAAGAGGCTGTTCAAAAAACATCGCCGAAAATGAATCTACTATTCCTCTAAGACCTTTCCTGCTCGTATCAATAATATTCAGGTCACGGTATGCTCTTAGCGAAGATAATATAGTAGTATAAAGCTTTTGAGAAGTAAGTTCTGTCTTTTCCTTATAGTCATTAATATCATAGTCAAGTACTACTTTTTCCTCCGGAGCCTGCCCAGGCTGACCGGTTCTGAGAATAATACGTACCAGTTTATTCCCCAGTTCCTCACGAATATATTTTACAGTTTTTAGACCCACATCATCTTCTTCCATTACCACATCAAGAAGAATTATTGCTATATCAGGATGCTTCCTCATCAATGTCCTTGCCTCAGCTCCGGAAAAAGCACTTAAAAACTCAAGTTTTCTCCCCTCAAACTCAAGCTTGTTCAGGACCATCTTAGTAACATTGTGAACCTCATGCTCATCGTCTACTATAAGCAGTTTCCACTTTCCGTTTTCTTTTTCACTGTAGCTGTCTTCATCCGCAAATATAAAAGTATCATCTGCAAACACAAGCTCATTCGAACTGTCAAGCATACCTGTTTACTCCTCTGTATTTTCATAAGTAATAATTAGTAATTAAGAAAAGTGTTTGTCCATTAACTGGATAAACACACTGTAGTAAGCCCTGTACGCGATTTTGTTTTACTTAAGTAACATCAGGTTTCATTCTATTAACATAAAAGTTTTATTTTATTGATATATTCGTCAAAATATATCATAATCCTTCAAAAAAATAATTATTATGAAATACAGATAAAAGTCGAACTCAAACCAAAATTTTATATTTACATTTCCTCTTGTAATAAATAAACTAGTATTAATAATATGCTTGGGGACTAAATATGGTAAAATATTTTAAAAAAACATATATAGAAATCACCAATATCTGTAACCTTTCGTGCAGCTTCTGTCCAAAAACCTTGCGCAAGGCTGGCTACATGGATATAGAAATGTTTGAAAAAATCCTAAACCAGATAAAGGGATATTCAAAACACTTATACTTTCATGTACTTGGTGAACCACTTATTCACCCTGATTTAGGCAATTTCCTTGACCTTTGCGGCAACTATGGGTATATAGTAAATATTACAACAAATGGTACTCTTATAGACAGATTAACACATGAATACATTATCAAGCCGGCATTAAGGCAGTTGAACATTTCTCTGCACAGTTTTGAAGCCAACAGCTCAAAAGAATCTATAGGTATGTATCTTCACAAGATATTCAGCTTTGTATTAGAAGCAAGAAGATGCTCAAATCTTCAAGTATGCCTGCGTCTCTGGAATATTGACAGCCATAATCACTCAACAGCAAACAGTTATGTTCTCGAAAGCATCCAGAAGGTTTTTTCACTGCCCTTCAGCCTGGAGGAAAAACTAACACCCTGCAACGGCATAAAACTTATAGAGGGTGTATTCCTAAATCAGTCAAGCAGTTTTGAATGGCCTGATATAAACGCATGTGACGCCGGTAGTGATAAAGGTTTTTGTTACGGACTCAGAGATCAGATAGCCATACTCGTAGATGGAACTGTAGTCCCTTGCTGCCTTGACGCTGAAGGTACCATGGCCCTTGGAAACATAAATGAAGAATCCTTTTCAGAAATAATCAACTGCAAAAGAGCAAGAGATATATATGAAGGTTTTTCCCGCAGGAGGGCAGTAGAAGCGCTCTGCAAAAAGTGTCAGTACAGGCTTAGGTTTAATTTGAAATAGACAGTTTTAGCATATAGGAGGTCATATTATGGAATATAACAGTCATGTTTTGGAAATAATCAACGAAACACTGCTGGAACAAGGCAGTGAGGATGAAGGCTTTATCATAGACAATGATAATAAAGCCGAATGGGCTCTTCGCAAGATAAGCGAGGAAAGGGCAGAAACACAAAGATATGTGAATGTTTGTAAAGCTATGATCGAGGAATACCAGGAAAAGATACACCGTGCAGAAGAAGCTTTAAAGAACAAAACGGCATTCCTGGAAACCCGTCTTAAACAATACTTTGAAACCGTAACACATAAGACCACCAAAACACAGGAAACATATAAACTTCCCGGTGGGACACTAAAACTGAAGCTTCAAAATCCGGAGTTCAGGCGCGACGAGGAGCAACTCCTCAAATGGCTTAAGGAAAACGCATACAACAGTTTTATAAAAATTGAGGAAAAGCCTGACTGGGCAGAGCTTAAGAAAAGCATAATCATTTCGGGAGAAATCGCTGTAACCGGAGACGGGCAGGTTATTGAGGGTGTGAAAGTTATAGAAAAGCCTCCTGTTTTTGAGGTAGAAACCTAATGAATCCGGAAAATGTAAATTGTATAAAATGCCAATATTTCTATGTGACCTGGGATAAGCACTTTCCTAAAGGCTGTAAGCTTTTCGGCTTCAAGTCAAGGAACATGCCCTCTGTCACAGTAATGGAATCGACCGGCAGCAAGTGCTCTAACTTCATCCTAAAAAACAAAACTATATAGTACTTAGCATATTGTATATTTTCTTTCCCCCCAGGTAAATAATATAAAGAAAACCAGGAGGAAAGATTATGGAATTGAATAATGTAGACAATTTTAAACATTGGGATAAGTGGAAAAAGACACTGGCCCGTGCTGTCAACATAAGTGAAAGCATTGGCTTATCAGACAAGACTATAGAGAATTTTGCTTATAAGATAGGCAACATACTGTCCGCCAATGTCGATCCGGAAAACCGTGAGCACAGACTGCTTAAGGAATTATGGACATTGAGTGATGAAAGTGAAAGGCATGTATTGTCAAAACTCATCGTAAAGATGGTTCAAAACACTAATCTTCACTAAAAACCGGCAGTATATTCTGCAATTTATGATAAAATAAAACAAAAACCATTAAATTTGGAGAAAACATGGATAAAAAGATCCCTATCTCATGGTCCAGTATGATGAAATCAAGGATTATACTAAAAATCTCTCCCATTCACTGGACGAACTTGAGAAAATGACTTTTCCCCTAAAACATAAAAATAGATTGAGGCAGGCACGATGAAATACAAGTCAATAAAAAAGGCAATATTCATAAAACGTCCAAACAGATTCATTGCACAAGTATTTTCAGATGGAAGGGAAGAAGTTGTCCATGTAAAGAATACCGGTCGCTGTAAAGAGATTTTAAAAGAAGGGGCTCAGATCATTTTAGAGGTCTCCTCCAATCCCTTAAGAAAAACCCGCTGTTCTCTTATTAGCTGCTATAAAAACCAAAACCTTATAAACATAGATTCACAGGTGCCTAATACAGTAGTATACGAGAGTATCCTTCAAAAAAACATCAAAGAATTCCAAAATGTAGCAAAACTTAAGCGTGAAGTTGTATATAAAAATTCCAGATTTGATTTATACTTTACTACTGATACTACAGAAGGTTTTATTGAGGTAAAGGGCGTTACTCTGGAATGTGACGGTATTGCAAGTTTCCCTGATGCCCCCACTGAAAGAGGCACTAAGCATATTTATGAAATGATGAAAGCAGTGGAAGAAGGCTATGAAGGCTATATCTTTTTTCTGATCCAGATGAAAAATGTCAACCTGTTTACTCCTAATAAAAAAATGGACCCCGCCTTTGCACAGGCATTGGAAACAGCAGTAAAAAGAGGGGTCAGAGTACTCGCATACGATGCTGTTGTTACTGAAGACGAAATAACCATTGGAAACCCCATACCGATAGACTTATAAAAATCCTCCGGTTGATCTAAAACCGGAGGATTTTTTATTATTCCCACATTTCCATGTCATTGTAGTTACTATATATTATCAATGTGTTGGTTTTTTTATTCCATTTTGTCCCTGCTGCCAGATAATCAGTTAACATACTCACAGGAACATAGTTCTTTTTGTTTATGGAAGTCATTGGTTCAGCAAGGCTATATTTCCTTCCGTTCACTTCAGCCTCATTACTGTTTGCCTTAAATACAATCTTTGTATCATCCTTATGAACAGTTACAGTCTGATTTTTAGCATTTGTACTCACCTTTGCCCCAAGCGCTTCACTTACAGCCCTTACAGGAACAAGGATTGTATAGTCCTTTACTTTAGCATCCAGCCCTACCCCGAGCAGTTTACCGTCAATTTCGATATTTACAGGCTTGTTTTCATCATAACTATACGGCGCATACCCGTAGCATTCAATTATTGTTGGGTTTAGCACCTCATATAACTCAGTGTAACTAAAGGAATTCTTTTCATTCAGCTCAGGAAGGACTATTTTAACATCCTTGTTGATATTACTTATCTCAGTGCTGTAATCAATTCCAAAGGCTATTGTACCGGCAGCGCGGGCTGGCACAACACCCTCAGAAAGCTTTTCCAATGCTGTTACTATTTCCTTCATATCTATCTTAAAATCCATAGAACCTGATTCACTGGCTACATAACCGTCATTGTTTATGCCATAACTTATTGTTATGCCTTTTTCACCGACAATCTTAACATCCTTTATGGCATCAAACACTTTATTTACCATCTCAAGGTTTTCTGCAATGCTGTCCTCAAGCATCTTAATCATCATTTCTGCTTGTATGCTTGTCAAATTAACACTTGCTCCATTATCTTCAGAGTAAATTTTTACAGCAGAAATTATAAAGTCTTTAATAAACTCCATAGCCATCTTATTCTGCATAAAATTATTTATGGTATATTTCAGAAGAGCTTTAAAAGAGCTGTCATCAAGCTTCATTTCGTAGAAGCTCAAATACTCCCCGTTAACTGACTTTCCTCCCTTGTATGTAATAAAGTTGAAACCCGGATCAAACTGTTTTGCATATTCTTTAATGAAATTTATAAGCTTTGTTGTAAAGCTGTTGTTGAACTCAAGCGCTTTCTTGTAGTCAACAGCAAATTTCTCACCACCTTCAGGCATATTGGCAAAATCAAACATAATATACTGTTTGCCCCTGAACTGATAGGGCAGCGCTAATGTAGCAACAGACGGTATTCTGACAATTTCCTTTACAACAGCTTTTTCCCCTGTTATGTCACTATCTGCCCATACGCTGAATCCGGAGGATACCCCACCAATATCAAAAATACCGTCCACCTGTGATTTTGATATAGTCCTGTCCGCATTCCTGCTAAGCTTCTGATTCAGATCGATTTTCATACCGTTAAGTATGGCCGCCAGAAACGATATATCCTGGCTTTCTCTTTTTGGAAAGCCCGATGCTTCAAACCTTAGTGTGATACTGGTTTTACTCTCCATGGAATTGATAGAAGCAGATTTTGTCAAAGCACCTATCACCGTCAGTTCATCAGCGCTGCATCCGGCAAGGAATGTTACAAGAAAAGACACTATAACCAAAACAGCAACAAACTTATTTTTTTTCCGCATAAAATCCCCCTTATAATACACAAATTCTATATAAATAAAGAATTGTCTGGTAAAAATTATACTATCCTTCCAATATATAGTCAACATAACCATATGCACATTATTCAAGCTCATCCAACGTCAATGAAAAACTGGGAATAAAATTTTCCATATAATACTTTACTTCAGGAAGATTGATTTCATTAATTGATTTCAGTATGGATTCACTTGCTTTCTTAAATTCCCTGTTTCCAGCCTTTACTTCCTCAATACATTTGATATATGCGGAAATTCTGTCGGCAGCCTTGACAATTTTCCAGCATTCTGGATCGTTATCCTCATGAAACAGTATTGATGAATAGTCTTCAACAAGCTCCTCCGGAAGCATTGAAAGCATCTTGTTTTTTGAAATATTCTCAATGTCCTTGTATGCTTTGCTTATTTCAGGGTTGAAGTATTTGATAGGGGTAGGCATGTCTCCTGTAATTATTTCATTGCAATCATGGAACATACCCAAAACTGCAATTCTCTCGGGATTTATACTCCCTTTGAAAAACCTGTTCCTGATAAGTGCCAGTGCATGAGCAATCACGGCAACCTGAAGGCTGTGCTCTTGGATATTCTCGGGTTGTGTGTTCCTCATAAGGCCCCAGCGCGCTATATATTTCATCCTTGATAGAAAGGCAAAAAAATGAAATTTAGGTCTAGACATACTATCCTCCTGCGTTTACATCCAATATATTTCCTCGAAGCAGCTTAAAGCAAACCCGTCAGTCATACCTGCCATAAAATCTATGACCTTCTGTTCATCTGCATCTTCAGCATCGTAGCCCGTATCCTGAATAAAGCTGTAAAACTTCCTATATACCCTTTGCTCACTATTTTTCAACCTATCAATATCATCAAGACTTTCCAGAAGATTGAAGAACAGTCCCTCCATTACATTTTCTGCTGTCTTTTCATATCTCATGATCTTATCCGCTCTGTATATGAGTCTTACATTTTCTTTTATCAGCTTCTCCAAGGCTTCTCCTTTGGCTTTGCTGAGCTGTATGTATCCCGTATCGTAGCTGTTTTCGATCAAATCACATACAAGAGTATTTATTATCTCACCGTTTGTATAGCCCAATTCGTCACAGACATCCTTTGCAATATCATTCATATTCATAAGCCTGACTCTTACTGCATCCTCAATATCCCTTCCCACATAAGCAATCTTGTCGACTAGTCTGACAACGCATGCCTCAAGGGTATAAGGCCGCTGAGATCGTGACTTCATATCCTTAAGGCTGGAAAAATCCTTGCTCCTGTCGGATTCCAAACGGTATTCATTATAATTCTCGCCACAGTGGCATGCTATACCGTCCCGCACTTCAAAAGTCAGGTTTAGGCCGCATTTTTCATTTATTTTTTCTTTGGAAACACGTGTTGCAAGTCTGTCTACTACTCGCAAACTATGAAGTTCATGTTGGAAGCTCAACTTGGCATTAATGCTTTTAAGGCATCTGTCAAGAACCTTTTCTCCGCTATGACCAAAGGGAGCATGGCCTAAATCATGTCCCAACGCTATAGCATAGGTAAGGTCCTGATTAAGATTCAGTGTTCTTGCTATAGTAGCAGCTATAGAACCTACGTGTAATACATGCTCCATCCTCGTACATATATGGTCGTTTTTTGCATTGAAAAAAACCTGGGTTTTGTGCCTTAACCGCCTAAACTCCATGGAATAAA
This sequence comes from Clostridia bacterium, assembly GCA_026414765.1. Lineage (NCBI taxonomy): Bacteria > Bacillati > Bacillota > Clostridia > Clostridia bacterium. The sequence continues at coordinate 40,621 of JAOAIJ010000009.1, forward strand.
GAATTCTGTTTGCGTCTCTTTCGAAATCAGTTCTCACAGGGCATTTTTCTTCAAAAATAAGCCTGCCCTTTGATTCAACGTTTTTTGCTGCATATTTTGAAAGGCTTTCTTCCTGTTTTTCTCTAATTTCTCTCCAGATTACAGGTGACATTATATACCCCTTCTCCTCTTTGATATTAGTTTTACTCTATCATAAAATCCGCAAAAATCTGGATTTTATCAAGCTGGCACTATGAACCATCATACAATAATATACTGTGATTGATAACTATTTTACAATCTTGACTTTTTCGCCATCATGCAGAAATATCTGCCCTTCAGTAATAACTCTATCGCCCGATTTCAGCCCATTTATGACTTCTATAGTCTTCCCGTCTGAAATCCCAGTCTCTACAGGTGCCCTTTTTACGTTCTCTCCAACCACCGTATACGCATATTGTACTCCACTCTCTACAACTATACATTCTTCCGGAACAGTCAAAATGCTATCCTTCTTTTCCACCGGAAGCGATACTTTTGCAAACATTCCTGGCTTAAGCTCCAGGTTTTTGTTATCTATTCTGATCTTTACCGTATACAACTGGGTCTTTGAATCTGCTGCTGGGCTTATACTATCAATATTGCCTTCAAATTCTTTGCCTTCTACCGCATTTACCTTTAATCCTACCTTTTCACCTTTGCTCAGCCTGCCAAGCATCTTATCCGTAATACTTATTTCCAGTATGAGAACATCCGTATTTATTACTGTGTATACAGGCGATCCTGCCGCAACCATTTCACCTACATCTATATTTCTGACAGAAACAACCCCGGAAACAGGTGAAGCTATTCTTGTATTGTCCAGTTGTATAGCAGAAAGCTGTACGGCAGCTTCGGCCTGGCCTACTTGTGCAAATGCTGCATTCGCACTCTGTTTTGCAGCTTTACCTTTTATCAGTTCCAGGTTTTTTTGGGCTGTATCCAGCTGAATGGTTGCGTTATCGAGCCTGGATTTTACATTATCAAACTCCTGCTTTGAAGTTTGTCCTTCTTTATACAGGTCTTCTGTCTTATCATACATATCCATTGCATCGTTGTATTGTACCTGTGCCTGCTTAACCGATGCCTCAGCTTGAAGCACCTGCTGTTCGATTGAAGATTCTGCCGTTCTGGTATAGTTGGCACGTGCAGCTTCCAGGGAAGCTTGTGCCTGGCGCTTCTGAGCTTCGGCATCCTTGCTTTCAAGAGTGAATAATATATCACCCTTTTTAACTTCGGAACCTATATCTGCATTTACACCTTCGACTTTTCCGGGTGCTTTCGAGGATATTACAACCTCTTCTACAGGTTTTAGTTTTCCGCTATACTCAACGTATATATTTATTGAGGAATACCCGGCTGCTACTGCTTTTACATTCCTCACCCTCTTATCCTTTACGGTATTGTCATTACCACAACCGCTAAATCCCGCTGCTATGAGCAATAGTATCACTATTACCGTAACGGGTTTCAAATTCTTGAAATATTTCATGCCTCAACACCCCCATCTGCTATTAAACGCCTACTTTTTCTTTTTGGGAACATTTTTCTCAGGTCATCTATCATAGTATAAACAACGGGCAGCAATACAGGTGTTAAAAGAGTTGATGTCAACATACCCCCTATCAGCACTATAGCCATACCCGATTTGATCTCACTCCCCTCACTTAAGGCAAGCGCAGAAGGAAGCATTCCCACCACCATAGTGACAGAAGTCATAATTATTGGTCTCAATCTGGTCGTCCCGGACTCTATAAGCGCTTCCCGTAGCGGCAGCCCTCTTTTCTTCATAAGTGTATTTGTATAATCGATGAGAAGTGTACCATTCTTTGAAGCCAAGCCATCCAGCATAATAAAACCTATCATAGTAACCAAATTCAGAGATTTACCGGTAATAACCAACGCAACAAGTGCACCGATCACTCCACATGGTAGTGACAGCATTCTTATAAACGGCGTCAGATAGGATTCGTATAAGACAACAAGAATCATATATACAAGAATAACGGATGCAATAAGCACCTTTATTAGCGAACTGAAAGTAGTATTCATATTTTCTTGATCGCCTCCAAAATAAACACGACAGTTTTGGGGAATCTCCAGATCCTTTAGTCCGGCTTTTATGTCTTTGTTTATTTCTCCTAAAGACCTGCCCTCAATGTTTGCAGATACCGTCACAAGGCTCTGTCTATCTTGTCTTAGCAATTCCTGTGGGGTATCAGTTTCAGAAATACGCGCCACTTGCTCCAGATAAACCTGTTGCCCCGAAGATGAAATAATCTTGATATTTCCCAGGTCATACTTGGTTTTCACCTGACCCTCAGCAAATTTTACAACTATATCATACTCATTTCCGTTTTTACGGTATACACCTGCCTGAGTTCCCTGTATGGCAGTATGAAGCGTATTTGCAATTTCAGGCACCAAAACACCGTACTCCAAAGCAGCCAGCCGGTCGATCGTAATACCGAGTTCCCTTTGACTTGCTCTTATTGTACTGTCTACATCAGTTACTCCATCTACGATTCTGATAAGTTCCTCCACATCTTTTGACAGCTTCTTGACTACTTCAAAATTAGGTCCGGTAACATTTATCGCCAAAGGCTTTGTACCATCAATGGAAGTTCTTCCTGCAAGGCTTGTTTCAGTGACAGAAAAATCAATACCCTCCAGGGCTTTACCCCACTCCCGCAGCTCGCCGGCCAGTTCACTCTGACTTTTATCCCTTTTGTTTTTTTCTATCAGATTAACAGTGATTTGGGCCGCTGATGGATTTCTGTCGGCTCCTACAGTTGCAAAGTAATTCTTTATCTCTTTAATGCCTTTCAGGTGTCTTTCTATCTCTTTTACCTTCATATCAGTTGCTGTAAGTCTTGACCCGGGAGTCACTTTGACATCTATGGTCAACTTACTCTGGTCTGCGTTTGGAATAAATTCGGTGCTTATAAATCCCAACGGGATAAAAGATATACTCAATATGATTCCTGCTGTAATAACCCCTACTACCTTCCAGCGGTTGTTTAAAGACCAGATAAGAATTTTTCTGTAAGCCAGTACTCCACCTTCAAAAAGCTTGATAAACAGGCCCGGCTTTCTGTCAGAGATTTTTTTGTTTTCATTTCCGGTGCTTTCCTCTTTTTTAAGCAGGCGCGATGACAGCATCGGAGTGATGGTGAATGAAACCAGAAGCGAAATTGATGTTGCAAATACTACCGTCAAGCCAAACTCCTTAAAGAATTGACCTATCATATCCGACATAAATGCGACAGGTCCAAATACAACTATATCGCATAAGGTTATTGCTACAGCTGCCATCCCTATTTCCTTCCGGCCGTCTATGGCAGCCCTTACCGGATTCTTACCCATTTTAAGATGCCTTTGTATGTTTTCCAATACCACTATCGAATCATCAACCAGAATTCCTATACACATAGAAAGTCCTAACAATGACATAAGGTTTAGTGTGAAATCAAATACATACATCATAAAGAATGTAGAAATAAGCGATGTCGGTATTGAAACCAGAATTATCAGTGATGACCTCCATTTTCTAAGAAAGAGGAACATAACGAGGGTAGTGGTAATAATTCCTTCTATGAGATTGTTTTTTACTTCTCTAAGGGTAAGATTAATGAAGGTTGATGCATCATCAGCTATGGTTATTGCTACGCCTTCCGGTATTGTGCTCATTACAGCTTCCAGTTCATTTCTAACATTTTTCGCTGTTTCTACTATATTGGCGTCGCTCTGCTTTTGAATAAATACACCTATAGAGCTATCTCCATTTAGTCTCAACATCTTTTCGGCTTCGGGATACTTCAGATTTACACCAGCTATCTCAGCAAGCCTTATTGTACCGCCAGCTACAGGTATCCGCAGGTTCCTTATTTCGACTATATCACTGTACTCACCCCGTACTCTGAGTGTCTGAATCCTGTTTTCCTGTTCTATTTCCCCGGCAGGAATACTGATGTTTTCTGCCTTTAGCTTACTAACAATAGTATTTATGCTTATTCCGTAGTTTTCCAGCTCAGTCTTATCAACCCCAACCTCAAGTTCCTTTTGTGAAGCCCCTTCAAGAGTTACACTGCCGACACCCTCCAGCCTCTCCATTGCCTGCTTGATCTTATCTGCCTGGTTGTACAACTCTTCAAAAGGTACCTTTCCTGAAACTGAAAGCATCATTACAGGCTGTGCGTTTTTGTCTATTTTTTTTAGTATTGGTTTTGATGCATCCTCGGGAAGCTTTCCTGATATATCGGACAAAGCTTGTTGTACATCCAGGAATGCATCATTTATATCAGTCTCCATAGAAAACATTAACAGCGTGTATCCAAAACCCACTCCTGAGCCTGAACGGACGGTATCTATTCCACTTATTGCGGAAACTTCATTTTCTATAGGCTTTACTATATCCTCTTCAATTTCCTCTACACCTGCACCCGGGTAATTTGTAAAGATAGTTATAACAGGGAGATCAACGGATGGAAACAAATCCGCTCCCAGATTCATGTAGCCTATAACTCCCAGACTGATTATCAGAACTACAGCCATCATAACCGCTGCAGGCCTTCTCACTGACAATTCCGTAATGCTCACCAGTAAAGCACCCACCTTTTATATAGAAATGTTTATTTTTATTATACTATTGCCGAAAATATGAAAACCTGCCTGCATAATTATCTGATTGCAGACAGGCATAACTTAATTTTACATCATTTATTTCTTTTTGGGAATTATTTTTTCCATTCCGTTCATATATGGTCTTAACACTTTCGGTATGTTAACGCTTCCGTCCTCATTCTGGTTATTTTCCAGTAAAGGTATAAGTATCCTCGGTGAAGCTATTGCCGTATTATTCAAAGTATATACGAATTTAAGAGTTCCATCCTTATCCCTGTATTTAATATTTGAGCGTCTGGCCTGAAAATCATTCAGGGTAGAGCACGAATGTGTTTCACAGTAATTATTTCTGCTGGGCATCCATGATTCGACTTCGTGTTTCCTCACTTGGCCAATACCTATCTCACCTGTGCACGCCAGAGCGATACGGTAATGCAATTCCAGACTCTGGAGAATTTCTTCGACATTACCCAGGATTTCATAGTGCAATTTTTCAGCTTCATCATCATCATTTCTACAAATAACTACCTGCTCTACCTTTTGGAATTGATGCACCCTGTATAGCCCCTTCGTATCTTTTCCATAGGTACCCGCTTCACGCCTGAAGCATGTCGAGTATCCGGCATATTTTCTTGGCAGTTCTTCGTAAGTCAGCACTTCATTCTGGTGATATGATACCAATGATACTTCTGAAGTTCCGATCAGATATAAATCATCTTCAGTAATTTTGTATGCCTGTTCTGAACCAATAGGAAAATAGCCCGTACCGTACATAGCAGTGTCTCTCACCATAAGAGGTACTGTCAAAGGAGAAAAGCCCTTTGATACCAGCTTATCTATAACATACCGGCAAAGAGCCATTTCCAGGAGTACTCCCTCGTTCTTCAGGAAGTAAGACCTGCTGCCTGCAAACTTGACTGCTCTTGGCACATCTGCTATATCCAGTATCTCGGCAAGTTCCATATGGTCTCTTGGTACAAAACCGAATTCGGGTTTATTACCCCACCTTTTTATTTCCACATTATCTTCATCGCATTTACCTGGAGGAACCTCCGGGGCAGGTATACTGGGAACCCTCAGCATTAATTTGTCAAACTCAGTTCTTACAGTTTCCAGATTTCTCTCCTGAAGAGTAAGCTCCTCTTTTATGCTTCTTACCCTACTTACTGCGTGCTCTTTTTCATCTCCCTGCAGTGAGGGCGCCGCTTTTGAAAGGTTGTTTCTTTCTGCTCTCAGTATTTCAGTCTGCTGCAAAATATCCCTTATCCGTACATCTAGTTCCAATAAGCGGTCGATATCCGTATCCATCAATTTATCTGCCACTGCTTTTTTTACTATGGCAGAATTATTACGTATAAAGTTTATGTCCAACATATATACCCCTCCTATGCTAAAAATCTAATCAAAAACAAAAAACCCCTCATTCCTGCAAATATATACAGGGACGAGAGGCTTAACCCGCGGTGCCACCCTAATTGATTGGAATACTCCAATCCTGCTTAATGCACTATAACCGGTGCGGCGGTCTGATTCATCATCAAAATCTCAGGGGTGGAATTCTTAATATGTATCGTCCGGTTTGCACCAGCCACCGGCTCTCTTTTCCAAACACACATCGCTTTCCCCGTCATCGACTACTTTATTCTTTCGAGCTCGATATTTCTATATATTTTACACCAATAGGGCAATACTTTCAAGAATTAATTTGTTTGTCTTCCCAGCCACTGCTTCATCACTTCTCTTGCAATAGGAGCAGCTGTTCTCCCTCCGGTACCGCCACTATATTCAAGGATAACAGCAACCGCTATCTGCGGATCTTCAGCCGGTGCAAACCCGACAAACCATGTATGCTCCTTATTATCCTGCTTGCCTGTCAGCTCATTTTCTGCAGTCCCTGTTTTACCTGCCACATTTATTCCTTTTATGGCAGCACTTTTGCCGGTTCCGTTCAGAACTACCTCTCTCATCATCTGCCTGACTTTGTATGCATTTTCCCTTGATATGACCCTATCGGCAAAAACCGCCGGCCTTATGCTTTTCACCTCTTTAGCCTGATGAGATTCAATGCGTGTAACCAGCATAGGTTTCATCATTACCCCATTATTTGCGATGCAGGCCGTTATCATGGCCATGTGTAGGGGAGTAACAAGGACTTTCCCCTGTCCTATACCTACAGCAGCCATATCTGCCTTACCCATATTGTCATATGAAAATCTGCTTTCATTAACAGGTATATCAAATGGTATATCCTGACGGATACCAAACCTCTTAGTTATATCCCTGAGCTTCCTCTCGCCAAGTTCAACCCCAAGCTGTGAAAAAACAACATTACTTGACACCGCCAGAGCTTTCTCCATATTTATCCTGCCATATGCTTTTCCGCCGGAATTAGAAAATTTCTTACCGTCTATTGTTATAGAACCCTTATCATCGTAAGTTCTGCTCTCTAATCCATTTTCCAGTGCCGCTGCACTAATGATTAATTTAAAAGTTGATCCGGCTGTATATAGCCCCATGGTAGCTCTGGGCAGAAAAGGGGATATCTGTGATTCTACAAGTTCCTGCCATTTTTCCGAGAGTTTTTTTGTGTCAGGGTCAAAACTCGGATTACTTACCATGGCCAATACTTCTCCGGTTTTAGGATTCATCGCCACAACAGCACCGTTCCGGCCACTCATCATCTTTTTCGCATACAGCTGGAGTTTGTGATGCAGACTTAAGTAAATATTGTTTCCATACTTTTCGCTGTCCGATAATCGGCTCTTCATTCCAAAAACAGAACTCAGCCTGCTGATATCCAGTAAATACTCGTTATATGCGGATTCGACCAGCGTTCTCCCGTAAACCCTTGTGTTATAGCCGATAGAATGTGCATATAAATCTCCGTAAGGATATACCCTTTCCTGTTTGTTCTTCACCCTTACACTTTTTGCAAGTACTACACCGTTTCGATCAAAAATACTACCTCGTAAAACATTATCTTCCCTTTCCCATTGCCTCCTATTATACGAATTTGTCACTATCCTTCCTTTAGTGAACAGTTCGAAGTAGGTAAGGTAGGCTACCAGGCTGAAAAACAAAAAACAAATTGCTATAAGGACATGTACAATTCTCTTATTTTCCGGCAACTGTTATACCTCCCTTTTAATATTTTCCGTTGAAGAAATCGCTTGCAGAATACCAAGAGCAATAAAGCTTGTGGTTAATGAACTCCCGCCATAACTTATAAATGGCAGTGTAATACCTGTCAATGGAATCAGTTTTATAACACCGCCTACTATTATGAACGTCTGAAACCCAAATACTGCGGTTATACCAAGAGCAACAACCTTCCTGAACATATCATCAACACTTAAAGCTATTTTGAATCCCCTGTATGTGAGAATAAAATAGAGCAGTATAACTGCAACTCCGCCAAATATGCCCATTTCCTCACAAATAGCCGAAAAAATGAAGTCTGTATTAACCTCCGGAATAAGGTCAGGCCTCCCCATGCCTATCCCTGTACCAAAAAATCCCCCGGTAGCTATCGCAAAGAGTGATTGGGTAATTTGATAGCCTTTGCCCGCAATATCAGACCAGGGATTAATCCATGTGTCAAATCTTACCTTGATATGGTAAAGGAATAGAAAACCTCCAATACCGCCAATAAAAGCTGTTATCGCATTAACCAAAAGAAATGAGTAGCTTTTCTCAAAAATGTATAGCATTGTGAAATGAATCATAAAAAACAATAGTGCTGATCCCCAATCCCTTTGCAGTATCAAAAAAACAATAAACGAGTAAGAAATCAAACTTACAGCCAGTTTCCTCATAAGATTGTTTTCCGGTAACAGCAGCTTTTTACTTAAGGATATATACTGTTCGGCTCTTTTGTAGAAGCATGCAAGTGTAAAGATAAAAATTATTTTAATCAATTCAGCAGGTTGAAAACTATAACCCGCAATAACTATCCAGTTTGTAGACCCTTTAATGTTTTCCCCGAAAACAAGGGTTGCTGTAAAGAGCAAAATTGCAGCGGCTATATAATATACAATCAGCTTATCCCAGAATCTTATTTTCAGGAATATATAATAACTGATAAAAAACAGTACCAGACCCCCGGCAAACCAAACGATCTGTTTGAAACCCAGCTCCCGCTCCAGGCGGTATATCATTATAAAACCTATACTTGCAAGCATTGATACTATTAAAAACAGGTACTCATCACCCAAAGATTTTTTCACAATTATGAAATATGTTGTACATATCAGGCTTATTACAATGAATCCTGCCAGCAGTATGTACCAGTCAAAAGGTTTCTTGTAAAAATACAAAAGCGCAAAAGCCATAATATCGGCCAATACTATCAAGCTAACCGGACGTTTATAACTGATTATCCATGCCATATATCCACCTCATGTACCACTGTCCACAAACAGGAAATCCAACTGCCCTATATGTATACGGTCACCGTTATTCAGGGCAACTGCCTCATTATTGATCTGTGCGCTGTTTACAAAAGTTCCGTTGGTGCTTCCCATATCCTCAATATAGTATTTTCCATTACGCAAAACAAACCTTGTATGTTTATTTGATATGTAAGGATCATTCAGGATAATCCCATTTCTTCCGGAACGGCCCAGCTCAACATTCCCGCCAAGTATATAGGTCTCTTCTACCTTAAATCCAAGGCGTTCACGCCTGTTAACAAGTTTAAGGTATGGGGAGTCCCCTGAGTGCCCGCCCTTTGCACCAATTGATTTTATATCAAGATATATGAGCCTGATTACCCCAAAAATGAACAAATAAATTACCGTAATAAAAATGTACTTAAGCAAGGAAGATAACATCTCAAACAAAATTTTACACCTCCTCAAATAAGCTTTTATATCGCAAAGCACCTCTAAAGCACATTATGAATTTCGCAAAAGCTGCTGGAGTTTTTGGATAAACAGCTCAAATTTTTAGCTTTAGGGTTATTTATATATAATTATACACAATTATTCAATAAAACTAAATTCATATAAGATATTATCTCTTTATATATAGATAAAACCGCACATTCCTATCCAGTATAGTGTGCGGTTATGTTCCAAATAGTTCTTTTTTTGCAATATTCCTTTTTATTATTAATCCTTCTCTAACAGATATTTCCGGACACCTAAAAGCAGAACACCTTTACATACCTTCTTAACAGGCTCAAGCTCAACACCTTTCATCCTTTTTTCCAGCGCATTAAGATCAAATCCTTCCTTTACCTGAACAAAGCTGTATTTTTTAGTGTATATTGATTTAGACGGGCATCCATAAATACATCGAAGACAGATAATGCATCTCTCACCAAACACCGGATTGCCATTCTCCATTGATATGTTTTTTCTGGGGCAGCTCTTTGCACACCACCCGCATCCTGTACAACTATTATGAATTTTAAGGTCCATTCCGAATCTTTTAGCTTCTTTCTTCTCCTGTTTACTTAAAACTGCTGTCATTATCCATGAAGAAATATGCAATCTTGTTCTCCGGCGAACTCCGGAGAGTATATCTGAAATACAACACTCAGCCTTTAAAGGCAATACTCTTAACAGCCACCCTCCCAGTTGATCATTAATACCTATTATCCAGTTGGATGGCATTACTAACATACGTTCATATGTTACTTCATAACCCTTTCTTTCAAACTCCTTTATACTGCCGACACGACAGGCAGAATTCGGCCAAACCTCTCCCCCTCCTGAAACAGAAATAACAGCAACCGGTATTCCGTTTCCATACGGAAGTCCTGCGATCCAATCATACACAGGTTCCGGTGCATCAAGGGCATGTACGGCATAAATCAGAATTAAGATGTCTGCAAGCTGCTCTTCTTCCTGCAAACCACAATCTTTACATTCCTGCATGTCTAAAGACACTTTTTGGACTTCTATACTTTTTTCTGTCAGCAGTTTTTCAAAGCAATCTGCAACCCTCTTTGCCCCGCCGGTACCAGAAAAATATACTATTTTAGACCGTTTGAGTGACCTATTATGAAAATCCGATGCACCACTCATAAAAATCCCCCTTAATAGATCATTTTATATGGATTCTTTGTACAACTCATCCCATTTATTTCTTAACTAAAACCGAATCTACAAACTTTTCGCCGAAGCCTTTTATTGTCTCATCCAATTTCAGTTTCTTATCCAGGACAAGATACGCCAGTACTCCGTCAAGAGCCGATATAAGCGCAACAGCACTGGCCCTAGTATCATGCTGTATAAACTCTCCCGACTCTATTCCCTTTCTGAACAATCCGCTAAAAAAATCTATATGTTCTTCCAGATATTTTTCATATAGATTAAAGATTCCACTATAAGATAAAGCCTTGGTCATTGAGAGAAAGAAGAATATGAGCTCTTTTTTATGAACCGTCCAGTATTCCAGGTAGCTCCGTATGAAAAATTTCAAACCTTCTTCTACACAAGGATGCTCTTTTATAAGTGACTTCATGGCATCTACAGGCTCATTGAGTTTTTCGTTAGCGTAGAGCAGTACCTCATCCTTGCTCCTGAAATGATGGTAAAGCCCACCTTTGCTGACTCCTGCCTTTCTTGCAATAGATTCCATGGATGCATTCTCATAGCCTTTGTCCAAAAACTCATCTACAGCTGCATTCAGTATATCTCCGATACGTTTATCTTTTGATTCCTTCTTTGTCATTAATACTCATCCTTTACAACATTCCTACCGACGGTCGGTATTTTAATTATACTTCATAATGTTACCAAAGTCAATAAATAAGCGCAGGATTTATACCTCTGCGCTTATTTATTCAGCTACATTATGTATCTTGTCAAAAGTATTCATGTATTTTTCCATGTAAGGTTCACCTATGTATTACCAGTCCAGGCTAAAAATTCTTGAATTCTTCCAATATCCCTTAAGTGCAACCTCATCATAGGGCAGATACCATATTATAGTACCTGTCCTTTTAGCTATGAATGGAATAACAATACCTCAGAAATTTTTAAGATAAAAAATAGCCAACTGTGTTCTATCCCGCAGTCCGAGCTTTTCCAGGAGTCCAGTCACATAATTTCTTGTGGTTCCCTCACTTAAATAAAGCTTGTCTGCTATTTCTTTGTTAGAAAGTCCCTCTCCTACAAGCTTCAGCACGTCAAACTCTCTCTGAGTAATGTCAAGACTGCGGATTTCTTTTTTTCCGCCATCCTTTAGCATCGAAGTAAGAGCACCTGCTACTTCCTTTTCAAAGACTGTATTCCCTTTTCCTACCGCCCTAAGGCATTCTATAATGCTGTCAGAAGATTGATTTTTCAGTATATATCCCTCTGCCCCGCTTTTTACAGCTTCCTTTATATACTCATCATCCTTGAAAGTTGTAAGAATAACAACTTTAACATCTCTAAAATGCTCTTTTATAAGTTTTGTTCCCAATACGCCATCAAGGACTGGCATTCTTATATCCATCAAGACTATGTCGGGCTTCTCTCTTTTACACATTTCAAAAGCTTCCTGCCCGTTGCTCGCAGTACCCATTACGTCAAAATCCTCTTCTATTTCAAGGAGTATTTTTAGTCCATCCCTTATTAAAGCATCATCATCAACTATGAGAACTTTCATTAAACAAGCCTCCCTCTCCTATTTCTGCCGGCATCAGGCATACAATCATAAAGCCGTCACTTGAATCCAGTGAAATAGTTCCACCCACGTTAGCTGCCCTTTCTTTCATTCCGCTGATTCCAAGCCCTTCCTTCATTTTAGAACATCCGACACCGTTATCTTTAATATATAGCCTGACAAATTTCTCATTTATATCAATTTTTATATTGACACTGCTTGCCTTTGAATGTTTTGATGCATTTGTCAGCGCCTCCTTTATATTTGTGGCCAGTATTTCCATATAGTTAGGAGAGATGGAACCAAAATCACCGGAAAACTGAAAATCAATGGGGCAAAACCCAAACTCATCAATAATACTTTTTATATATTCAGCACCCAGAATTTCTCTCGGTTTTATGTTATGAACAGTATCCCTTAGAAGCGTAACTGCCTCTGCAAGACTGTCTATGGATTTTTTCATAATACCTTTTGATTTCTGTCCGTCACGGTCAAAAAGCTTGTATGCAGCTTGAAGCTGAATAAGAATACCTGCTATGCTGTGTCCTATATTGTCATGGATGTCTCTTGCAATTCTGTTTCGCTCTCTTACTTCAGCAAGATATGCAATATCCCTGGTAGAGTTCAACAGTTTCATTTTGGCAGTCTCAAGCTCGTAGCGCAATCGCCTTTCTTCATCAAGAATTGCTTTATACTTCTTTTCTTTAACTTCGGAATACTGGATTACATAAGCAAAAAGTCCGGAAACTATTGCAATCATCACTATTAATACAAAATTGGGTTTATCCAGCAAAAAATACGGAATAGCTGCTGTCAGAGGAATCAGGCCTACGTACATCCTTTTAGTGACAAGATCGAACGCCGTAATGCCAAACAGTATCCCCAGTGAATCATTATAGTGAACCGCTGTGCATATAAGTCCAAAAGAAATAATAACAAGAGCTGCTGAATCATACAACCTTTCTTTATAGATATTGACAGCCGCTATCAGCATGGTCACGAGGATTTCCCCGTATGATACTAAACCATGCATAGAAAAATATATGATTACATAAATCAGAAAGAGAGATTTATATATATACCTCATTTAGTACCCCTTACATCTGATATGTCTTTAATCAAGAATGCTTAATGTTCTGTCAAACTTTAAGAAATGAATTCGTATTTTAATTATAGCAAAAAAGGCAGAAAAATAGTATCGCTATACTATTTTTCTGCTCATATATCTGTTTATCTTGCAATATCCGACCTTCTCCATGTACCAAACATAAAGAATACTGCTGAGAAAATCAATACCATGACAATTTCACCAAGTAAAGCTGACAGTGCCTGCTCATTCAGCACTTTATCCACACTTTCCATAAGCCAGTAAACAGGTGTAAACTTTCCTATTGCTCTTATCATCTCAGTTGAATGCTTATTGTTCCACCAGCAGCCTCCGAGAAATGTCATTGGAAAAACAATAAACAAGCCGGTGAAGCAAGCCTGCATTACATTTTTTGAAAAAGAACTGACAGCAATTCCAAAGGAAACTGAAGCAATGGAAGCTAATACAAATATCAGATGCATTTTCAGGATAGCATCACCCATATACAGCCCAACTATCAGCCTTAATGACAGTAGCAGAAGTGTTGACTGCAAAACCGAAACTATCAAAAATGCAAAAATATTTTGAAGCATAAAGCTCTTAAGACTGATGGGTGCTGAAATACTTCTATAAAACGTTTTGTTCTCCCTGTCCTGAAGAATGAGAGTAGTGAAGAAAATAGAGCTCATAAGCATAAACATCAGCATCATGCCTAAGGTTGTATAAGACTTTAGCCTGTCTATCTGACCAACAGTTTGATATTCCATTTTTATTCCGCGGTCAAGCTTACTTAAAGCCTCATAAAAGTTTTTCTCATCGCCGTCTAAAGCATTTGCAATAGTTTTGGCAGATGCTATAAAGGCCTCAGTATATCTCTGCAGTGTTAAGGATCTGATGGAATTCTTCAGAAAATAACCCTCCAACTGCCTATCTTCCCCTTCAAGTATGCTTGCAGTGAAATTCTCCGGTATAACAAGAACATAATCAATTTCTCCATTTACAACACTTTTCCGGATTCCGTCTATTTTAACCTCACTAATGTTTGCCTTGTTTTCCATGCCTTTCATTAGCATGGCACTAAAAGCTGTTCTGTCATTATCTATAATAGCTGCCTTAAGTGTGCTGCTCTTGTCAGAATTTATACTATATGCGATTAATACCAAAAAAATAACAGGAGTTATGATTAAGGCTGCAAACTGAAGCTTGCTTTTCATTATCCTTTTAAGGGTATTCCTAAATACAGTCATACTGCTTTCCTCCTTCCTAGTATGAGGCTTAAGGCTGCCATAACAAAAGCTCCCGCAGCAAGAGCAATTAATGATGAATTTATCTTCTCTGAAGAACCATCAAATATATTGTTTATTAAGGCCTCCGCAGCATAATGATGAGGGCTTATAAGAGAAAGGTTTAGTGCAAAATCGCCGCTTTCACCCCATCCTAAACCGCTGGCATTGAACAGGAGTGCATCAAGCGTAATTATTACCAACACTATAATACTTATTTTTCTGACAAGAAGCCCGAGTATAGAGCCCAGGCATACAGCTATAGCCGAGTACAGCAAGTACACCAATAGGATAATTCCAATATTTCCACTCCAGTCAGACTCAAACACCAGTCCGGTAAATAGTATGATAACCACCGCACACATAAATACCGTTACAGTTTGCCCTATATTTTTACCGGTAATACTTACCAATGGGTTTATTGGTGCTGTATTCAGCCTGGTATGTATATTATTCTTATACTCGCTGGTAATGGCAAACCCACTCATTATTGCACCATAGAACAGGAATATCAGCATATTGAAATAAGTCCACTTGTCCCGGTCTCTCGGGGCAGTACCCGTAGAGGAAAGGGCCATATTTTTTATACCGCTTTGTAAAACACCGGTATTGCCTGTTTTCCCAAGTTTCGCTATTGCTATACCTGTGTTTGCAGAATTTATAAAACTTTCTACCAGCGGTTTGACAGGAGACATGCTATTTGCGCTGTATATTTTTATTCCCGCATTATTCCCTCTTTGTATCCTTGCAGTAAAGCTACCGTCCAAATATATGAACGCTTCGATTTTCCCTTCTTTCACCTTATCCATACCTGTTTGATATGAATCTGCTTTTTTCACCTCAAAACTCTTACTTACCTGCTCTGAGGATATAAAATCCTCAAACTCTTGGGCAAAATTCCCTGTATCTTCACTAAAATACGCAATTTTTACTTTTTCAGTTAGTTTGTACAGGTTCACTCCTTCTGTACCGACTCCGGTAATTAGTATCGTCACTATCGGTGCCATCACCAGTAGAATAAGATATTTCCAGTCTCTGATATTTCTTAGAACCGTATAGTATGCTACGCTTAATAATTTCATAGTATCCCTCCCCGCACCTTTCTTACCAAATTCATACCCAAAACCAGCTTTCATAGATTCTTTTATCTCCTCTACCGGCTTTCATTCCGTTCTCAATCTCTCAGTGTTCTTCCGGTAAGCGTGAGGAACACGCTTTCAAGTGTAGGCTTATCGATATTTAGTGAAATGATTTCAGAGTTTGCTTCAGAAATACATTCAATTATCCTGCTTAAGTTCTTGCTGCCTTTCTTGGACAGGACAGTTAGCTGATTACCGTTTAGTACAGTGTCTTTTACACCCTGTAGTTTCTTTATGGAATCTATGATTGTATAATTTACGTTTGCCAGCTCCATAACTACCTTTTCCTCAAACGCCACAAGCGCCTTCAATTCATCCTTTGTTCCTTTTGCTATTACTCTTCCATGATCCATAATCACTATATATGAGCATATTTCTTCAACTTCCTCCATGTAATGAGATGTATATATTATGGTGGACCCCATCTTGTTCAGCTCTCTGATGGACTGTAGGATATGATTCCTTGACTGTGGGTCTATTCCTACGGTCGGTTCATCCATAATGATTAATTTAGGCTGATGTACTATGGCGCAAGCAATATTCAGTCTTCTTTTCATACCCCCGGAAAACTTCTTGGGGTATTCTCTTCTCTTATCCAAAAGCCCGGTAAATTCAAGAGACTGTTCTATCCTCTCTTTTAAAACCTTACCCCTTAAGCCGTATAATCTACCAAAGTAATCAAGATTTTCGTTAGCGGTAAGATCATCAAATACTGCTATATCCTGAGGTACGATACCTATATCCCTTTTGATCTCCATTTCATGGCTTTTCATATTTTTGCCCAATATCCTGAGTTCGCCGCCGTCCATCCTTGTCAATCCTGTAATTGTGCTTATGGTAGTGGTCTTACCTGCTCCATTTGGTCCAAGCAACCCGAATATCTCGCCTTCTTTTATAGACAGATTTATATTGTCAACTGCTAGAAAATCATTGTAGCGCTTCACAAGATTATTAACTTCCAGTATCATATTAAAATCCTCCCTTTACTTTTATGTCGATTTCTGTAACTTATAGTACTATAATAAAAAAAATCACTACACAAAGGTAGTGATTCAAAGAATAACTTCATATGACAAATGTCATACAGCATGTATGAAGAAATTATAAATCCAAACTTTCCTAGGCAATAAAAAACCTGATGTGTAGAGCATATCATTCCACACATCAGGTTAACTTTATATATTACAGCTGATGACTACATATTATCCAAACGCAACTTAATTTCTTTCAGGAAATTTTCTGTGTTTACAATTTTCTTATTTTCAATCTCTGCAAGCTGTGCCAAATCCTTTGTCATTGCGCCTTCTTCTATTGTCTTAATGGAAGCAGCCTCCAGCTTGTCAGCAAACTCTACAAGCTCTGGTATATTGTCCAGCTCTCCACGTTTTCTTAAAGCGCCTGTCCATGCAAACAACGTAGCCATCGCATTTGTGGAAGTTTCCTGCCCTTTCAGGTGCTGGTAGTAGTGTCTTGTAACTGTTCCATGTGCCGCTTCATACTCGAAATGTCCTTCAGGTGAAACAAGTACTGAAGTCATCATTGCAAGGCTTCCAAAAGCAGTAGCAACCATATCGGACATTACATCCCCGTCGTAGTTTTTACAGGCCCAGATAAAGCCTCCTTCCGATCTTATAACACGTGCAACCGCATCGTCTATCAGTGTATAGAAATATTCAATACCTGCAGCTTCGAATTTATTCTTATATTCTGCATCAAATATCTCCTGGAACAAATCTTTGAATCTATGGTCATATTTCTTTGAAATAGTATCCTTTGTAGCAAACCACAAATCCTGCTTCTGATCCAAGGCATAGTTAAAGCATGCCCTTGCAAAACTGATTATTGATTTGTCAGTATTATGCATGCCCATTATAACTCCTGAATCTTTAAAGTCATGGATTGTCTGTCTTGTAACTTCTCCATTTTCCGAAGTAAAAACAAGCTCGGCTTTTCCGGCACCAGGTACCTGAAATTCAACATTTTTATATACATCACCATAGGCATGTCTTGCAATGGTGATAGGCTTTACCCAGCTTTTTACCGAAGGCTTTATACTGTCTACTACAATCGGAGCACGGAAAACAGTTCCGTCCAGGATAGCCCTTATTGTACCATTTGGGCTTTTCCACATTTGTTTGAGTTTGTATTCTTCCACTCTCTGAGCATTAGGAGTGATTGTTGCACATTTTACAGCAACTCCGTACTTTTTTGTAGCCATAGCAGCATCAATAGTCACCTGGTCATCTGTCTTATCCCTGTACTCAAGGCCCAGATCATAATACTCTGTCTTCAGATCTATGTACGGTTCTAAAAGTATGTCTTTAATCATCTTCCAGATGATCCGGGTCATTTCATCCCCATCCATTTCAACCAGCGGAACGTTCATTCTTATTTTTGCCATATCAATTTCTCCTTTAAAATTGGTTGTTAATCTTTTAACGTATGTTTACATTTTGAGAAACTAAGTTTAAACATTATAATTGTAAGCTAAAATTGCTTCATAATCAAGATAGATAATAGGACTATTAGCATTTTTATGCTTCTGCCTCTAAATCATATTTTTATTTTGTCCAGGCTTTTATTATGTCATTTCTCGCTTTAGTTATTGATAACCTTATTCTACCCTGTTTTTCAGGCTATCTGCCATAGAAATCCTGATTACCTTGCTTCTGCTAATCAGCTTTGATAATTCATATGTGAAGACAATGGCTATCAATCCTATTAAGATACTAACCCAGCCAAGTTTTGCCGGAATAGTGATATCCATTTTTGATGTAATCTCCAGCAAGATATTATCGACAGCAGATATTATAAGCGGAATGGATATTGCGTAACCTAAAATAACCAGAATAAAGTTGCCGTTCAGTATCAGCGAGTATATTTTCTTCCTGCTGTAGCCCAGAATTTTCATAAGTGATATGTTTGCCCTATTTTCTTCTATCACAAGAGAAGTAACTATATAAACGATAATCAAACCAATTATAAGTGCAACTCCCCCTATTATCCCTACTATCATCCTTAAAGGCTCCATCATATTTTTATAGCCGTCTACTATATCACTTATTTTTAAAGTTGAAGCAAGTTTCCCTCGCTCAATATCCATTTCAATTTCCGACATCAAGCCAGAATATCCCCCCTCCGGGTATTTGAAAGTAGAATTAAATCTGTCTATTGGCATGAAAATAAAGTCGCCAATAAATGTCTCTGCTATTGAATCAACTACAATATCCGCTTTTTTTGAATCTATTTTATTTTCAACAGAAATGCTGTCTCCTGCTTCCAGCATAAGTTTATCTGCCAGCGGCCTGGTGATTATCACCCGTTCAAAGCTTAATAGCTTGCCGCCATTATCTTTTAATACAATGAGGCGTGCATTTCCCTGAATCCCTTGTATTTTAAAGGAAATTCTTTTCCCATCGCTGTCTTCTGCCGAAAACGGCATAACGGAAGTTTTCTCGCCACTAACCGGTTTATCCGTCTGTATGGAGTTAAGCCTGTAAAAATAGTTATATTTGTACACATTTATATAGCTATCCTTAATCATTCCGTTCATAGAATCAGAAAGTGAAAATCCGAAAAGCAGAAGCATAGAAGCAAAGGCAACACCTGCAACCATGAGAATAGTTCTCGGAATATTTCTTACCAGCTCTCTGATCTTAAACTTAGTATCAAACCTAAACCTGTTAAGTTTAACCTTCTTTTCAATAAACCCAACCTTAACCTTGTTTCCACCGCCCCTTATCAAAACAAGAGGTGACATACAGAGCGCTTTCATAACAACGAAGGCTGTAGTGGGAACTAAAAAGGCAAAAGGCAGTATGAGGCTGAAAATAATACTCACAGCATTATATTCAACGGTAAAATCAGGTACATTATATTGGATATAAATGCTGTAAAACAAAGTTTTCACAAGCATGAGTCCCGGTATGGTTCCCAGGATACTCCCGGAAATAGAAAGTATGACAGCATAGCTGAGATAATGCTTTAATATCTCAATCTTCCTGTATCCTAATGCATATAGTGTACCAATCTGGACAAACTCACCTTTCAGCAGCCTCCACAATACTACTGCAATAAGAAAACAGGTAATTATCAGAATAATGACAGGTATGATTTTCCCTGCCTTGAAGTTGGCTTCAGCATCACCATCAATACCAGAAATTCTTGGGTTGTCTTCGCTGTTGACCCACTTTAGAATTATGTTGCCGTTATTAAGATAGTCTTTCAGCTGCTGAATATTGTTTGCGTTAAACTTAACACTGAAATAACTGAGACTGTCTTCAAAACTCTTGAAGTCTTCTCTTGAAACGACAGCAATACCAAAGGCATCGGGATTATGCAGCAAGTCACTTTCTGTTTTAAGGGGATTTATATAGTCAGGCGACGCCATATAGCCCACAAGTTTAAAGTCAACCCCATCTATTTTCACATACTGTCCAATATTCAGATTATGTGCTTCCGCAAATTTGGGATCTACCAAGATCTCTTTACCATGTTTGATTTTTGAACCTTTTGAAGCTACATATCTGTCCAGCTTTTCCGTTTCCATTAGAATCCGCAGTGTAGTTTCAGTATCATACTTGTAATCTATGGACTTCCGCTCTTCCAGAATAATATCAAATTTTTTCTCAAGCAAATCTATACTCTCAAGAGGCTTCTGTATAGAAAAATAAGCGTCTTCTACCATGTTTTCTGTTCTGAAAGCATCTATACCGTCCATTATGTTCGGACCTGCAATACTAAAGGATACATACAGCATACAGCTTAATAACACCAGAAAAAAGGCCCCTATGTATCTTGATTTATGTTCTTTCATAGTTCTCAGAACTTTTTTATTAAGTACCATTACCACTCAACCCCTTCTGCCGGTATAACATTAACATTGGTCCTGTCTTCTACTATCTCCCCGCTTCTTAGCTTTATCACCCTGTGAGCCATTTCACTGATAGGGCTGTTATGGGTAATTATCAGTATAGTCGTATTGAATCTTTGATTCACACTCTCAATAAGCTTAAGTATTTCTTTTGATGTAGCAAAATCGAGAGCCCCTGTAGGTTCATCGCATAAAAGAAGCTTCGGATTCTTTACCAGAGCCCTCGCTATAGATACTCTCTGCTGCTGTCCCCCGCTCAGCTCTCTGGGGAATCTGTCCCGCATGTCCTTCATACCTACAGCTTCAAGTATTTCATCGATCGGCAACGGGTTTTTACTGATATTCGCTGACACTTCTACATTTTCGTATACAGTAAGATTAGGAATAAGATTATAGAATTGAAATACAAATCCTACAGACTCCCTTCTGTACTCAGTCAACTGATTGTCGTTCATTTTACTGATGTCACTTCCGTCTACAACTACAGTACCGCTGTCAACAGGATCAATACCACCTATCGCATTTAGCAATGTGGATTTACCCGATCCCGAGGGACCCAGTATAACTCCAATCTGCCCTCTGTCTATAGATGTACTTGCATTATTCAGCGCTTTAAATATGACTGTTCCGGTTTTATAAATTTTAGTTACATTCTTTATCTCTAAAAACATCTTGACCACTCCTTGTTCTAGTCTTTTAAAAAATAATTTGAAATCATGTCTGCAAAAAGATTTATTACTTCCGGGAAAATATCACTGCCTATATCATCCTTATGAAAACACATAAAAGCCAAGCCCCTAAACATGCCCGACAGGATTTCAGGATCGCACTCCCTAATAATACCTTTTTTATCCAGCATTTCGTAAATCAAGGTTGTGAAGTTTGTGTCTTCGTTCATATGTGACTGTAATTTTTCAGGCGGCAGCTTTCTCATCAGATACTCCAGCTCTTCCTTATTCAGGCTTTTCATTATGGGGTGCGACGCCAGTACTTCCAAAGCATTCCTTACCAGAGTCTTAAAGCTGCTTTTAGTTACTTCCCCGGATTTTATGAAATCCCCAAAAAGCTGTTCCTTGATTTCCTTTTCAAATTGTTCAAATATCTCAAAAAACAGTTCTTCCTTTGAATTATAAAAAACATAAAATGCACCTTTGGATATTCCTGCTGCTCTTGTAAGATCCTCAACACTTGTTTTCTTTATACCGTATATCGATAAAAATTCTTTACCTTTTTCAATAAGCTTTTTGTTTATGATTTCCTTTTCGCGCTCAGTAAAACCTTTCGGCATATTCCCTCCTGTTTCTATATGACTATATTATTTATTTAGTCATATGTACATTATATTATGCTCCTTATTATTTGTCAATGTAATCGACTAAATATGGGTATACATTTTTATTGTCTTTCACTAAGTTACTTAGATTGTTTTGCTGATTGCCTGGAATTGTTGATGATGATGTGATTCTAAGGAAGGTATAAAATACAGACTGCCTATGACAGCGAAATAAAAGTTTTGGATTGTGCTGGGGAGGAGAATGATGCATTAAAGTTTTTCTAAAAGCCCCTTCCAAAATCCTACATTCTGAAAAGTAGCATTCATGAATACATGTGTAAAGATAGTTTAGCCGGTTTATTTTTGTGCTAGAAATCGCTCCACATTCCCCTTATCGTCTCATAAGCAATCCCTCTTTCCAACTGTTCGAGAAAATCCTTGCGCGGGATTTTCACAGCACCCATTGATTCAAGATGCTCTGTATAAACCTGGCAGTCTATAAATAAAAAGCCTTTCTCCATAAGTTTTGAAGACAGAGTTATAAGTGCTGCTTTTGAAGCATTATCCATAGTAGAAAACATTGATTCTCCAAAAAAACATTTTCCCAGTGATACTCCGTATAAACCGCCGACAAGCCGGTTCTGATACCAGGTTTCAACCGAATGTGCAAAACCTTCATAATGCAGTTTGCAGTAAGCATCTATCATATCTCCGGTAATCCATGTATCATCCGACCTCAATCTGCCGCATGCAGTCATTACTTCTTTGAAACACTTGTCAATAGTTATTGTATATACTTCCTTTTTAAGAAACTTCCTCATGGATTTTGACACCCTTATGTCTCCCGGAAAAAGCACAAACCTGGGGTCTGGTGACCACCAAAGTATGGGCTGTCCCCGGGTATACCATGGAAATATGCCATTGAAATATGCCAGCAGCAATCTTTCAGAGGATAAATCTCCACCTACAGCCAACAAACCGTCCTTGTCCGCCAGCTCGGGATTTGGGAATATCAAGTCATTATTAAGCCTATATACAGGCATAACCCATCTGCCTTTCCTGTATGTCATTAGTAGTGGTTTGCTTTCTACTTTTCCTTATGGATGTCTATCTCCCCATCCTTTATATCTATAACTGCAGTTCCGCCTGCAGCCAGCTCTCCGAACAATACCTCATCCACAAAGTATGTTTTTATCTTCTCCTGTATCAATCTCAGAATTTCCCTGGCTCCGTAAACTGATGAAATACCTTTCTCAGCAAGCCACTCATAACAAGCACCTGTAACCTTTAGTCCAATCCCCTTAGCCGCAAGCTGCTCTTCAAACCTGCCAATTGCCTTCTTTGCAATCAAAAGTGCCATATCTATGTTTATGTGTTTGAAAACAACTACATCATCCAGCCTGTTCCTGAATTCGGGAGAGAAGACTCTCTCAACTTCCTTAATAATAGCCCCATGGTCTATAACTCTTTTTTCAAAGCCTATCATTGTACGCCCTATCTCTCTTGCACCTGCATTTGAAGTCATTATCACTATTACATTCCTAAAATCAGCCTTCTTACCATTATTATCCGTCAATGTAGCATAATCCATAACTTGAAGGAGTACATTAAATATGTCCGGATGGGCCTTTTCTATTTCATCCAGCAGTAATACACAGTGCGGTGTTTTCCTGACAGAATCGGTTAATAGTCCACCCTCTTCATACCCTACATATCCAGGAGGAGCTCCTATTAACCTCGCAACAGTGTGTTTTTCCTGATATTCGCTCATGTCAAAACGTATCAGCGGAATACCCAGCAGCGAAGCTAGTTGTTTTGATAGTTCAGTCTTACCCACCCCGGTTGGTCCTACAAACAAAAGTGAAGCTACCGGTTTTTCTCCTTCGCTGAATCCTGCTCTAGATCTTTTTATCGCTTTAACTACAGTATCAACTGCCTGATCCTGTCCAAATATATTTTTTTTGATAAGTATATCCAATTCTTTTAGTTTTTGCGTCTCATCTCCTGATACACTTTGTTCCGGTATTTTTGCTATAAAAGATACTACTTTTTCTATGTCCTTCCCCGTTATGTCTACAATCTCATTCTCATCGTCAGCTTCCAGCCTTGCTCTTGCACCTGCTTCATCAATCACATCTATGGCCTTATCCGGTAAATGCCTGTCATTGATATATCTGGCAGATAACTCGGCAGCAAGTCTCAATGCATCCTCAGAATACCTCACATTATGATACTCTTCATACTTGTCCTTTAATCCAACTAATATTTTACACGTATCCTCAACTGAAGGTTCCTTAACCTCAATCTTTTGAAAGCGCCTTGATAGCGCCCTGTCTTTATCAAAATACTTTTTATATTCTTCATAAGTGGTAGAACCTATAAACCTGAGCCTACCCGATACAAGGAAAGGTTTAAGTATGTTCGATGCATCCATTGCACCACCCGAAACTGCGCCTGCCCCAACTACTGTATGAATTTCATCTATATAAATAATAGCTTTGCCTTGCTTTTCGATTTCATGTAAGACTTTTTTTATGCGTTCTTCAAAATCGCCTCTATACTTCGTCCCTGCTATCAGTGAACCCATATCCAGATAGTATATTTTGCTGTCCTGTAAAATCCTAGGTACTTTCCCTTCAATAATCAGCTTGGCCAATCCTTCTGTTATAGCTGTCTTTCCGACACCAGGATCCCCCACATGTACCGGGTTGTTTTTAAGCCTTCTGGATAAAATCTGTATAGTCCTCAGAAGTACGTCTTCCCTTCCTATCAGAGGATCAATCTCACCTCTTCTGGCCTTTTCTGTAAGTTCTATGGTAAATAACCCGATAAACTCCTTTTCATTTTCACTTTTTTTCTCTTCTTCATATTTTATAGAATCTCTTGTCTCCCGGGAGCTTTCATCATCCTTTTTTGAAAAAACAGAAACACCGTGTGATATAAATTTAAGTACTCCCATTCTGGTAACACCGTTTTTCTGGAGATAATAACCTGCAAAAGATTCCTTTTCCTCCAGGATTGCTGCAAATATATCCCCTACTTTTATTATCTTCTTTCCCGATGACACCGCATGAGATGCAGATATCTGCATTATACTGCTTACCCCTGCAGACGCCACAGGCTCAGCATCTTCAATCACTGGTATGTTTTCATCCAAAAATTGGTGTATATCTTTTTTCAGAGCCTCGATGTCCCCTCCTGCGTTTTCTATTATCTCCACTGCTTCAATAAAAAACAATGAAGAATACAATATATGTTCAGGCGTAAAATACTCATGGCTGCGAAATTTAGCTTCGTTATAAGCCGCAACCAGTATCTTGTCCATAGTGTTGTCCAGCCTCAAATTAACCTCCTCCTTCTATTCCTCTTCTATAATTGCCTTAAGAGGGAATTCCCTTTCTTTTGCCATATCCTCTACCTGAATTATTTTTGTTATGGCTACATCATAGGTATAAGTACCAACTATACCTTTCCCCTTCTCATGTACATCTAGCATGATCCTTGTTGCATCTGCAGCTGATTTGTGAAATATGACTACAAGTACTTGTACTACAAATTCCATTGTAGTATAGTCATCGTTAAGCAATATTACTTTATACATTTTAGGCCTTTTCAGCTCATATTTTACTTCATCTTTAAAAATAGCACGTTCTGTCATTAGCAAGCACTCCTGTTTTATAAAACTGTTTATATGATTACTTTATAGTGCTGATAAACTTTCTTATGGATTGTCCTACCTGATAAAATTATAGCAATGTATTTTGTAATACACAATATACCTTAATATTTGGCATAGTTTACAGATCGTTTGCCCAGATATTGAATAATACTCTATAAAAGTCTTACAACTCTTAGTAAAAGTGTTTTTAGAGTGCCTGATTATAATTATTGCCATATAGTATAAAAAAAACCAGGTAACCAAATTCTTTTTTGGATTACCTGAATCAATCCGGCTAGCGTTACTAGACCGGATATATAGGTACTACAAGCTGCTAGCTAATCTATAACTGTTCCTGTTCTTCCTATTCCTACAGCCCTTGATGTCAGTGCCCTCCACGTAGCACATCCTGCTACGCCATCCGTAGTAAGGCCTTGAGTCCTTTGAAAGCCCATGAGGGCGTCTCTTGTACCAGGTCCAAAATATCCGTCAAGTCCTGCTCCTGGAAACCCTACTGCATTCAATGCATCCTGAAGCACTAATACATAAACTCCCACACTGCCCTGCGCTAGTGTAGGAAAACCGGCGCCACATGCCGGAACTCCCGTCCTTTTATCTACATGGACCCATGTCGGAGTAAGATACGCGGGTTCCACATACGTCCATACTCCCAAGCTTTCGGCAAAATTCCGGAACCTGTTTCTAGTAGCAGGGTCATACGCTTGTGCTACATCCAGAGCAGTACCGGCATAATGTTGTGATTGGGGAGAATGCCCGCCTTCCCATATTCGCTTAAAAGCAAATCCAACAGGAATACTACGCCCCCAGGCACTTCTTGTAGCATTCCATGCGTCCATTGTTCTTCTGTCCGTCCATATTACGTTTGCTCTTGAGTTAGCACGGAATTCATCAACACTTAACGTATTGCCCCTATTATAAGGCATAGGCTCACTTAAGCCACGTATATAAGTTTCCATAGAGTTTGAAGCAGGATTATAAACATAAATAACTGCCATATTACCAACCTCCTGTAAATATTACATTATATGCATAAACTTACAGTAGGTTTACTTATGTATACTAAGTTTAATCAAAATCTATCCCCGCCATCTTCATCAGATAGATGGCATTCCTGGTTTTTGATATACCCTGATGGAGCTTAAAATCGAAAAATATTTCATTTCCCTTGTAATACTCTCTGAAATGATAGTTTTTTATTCTTTTATCCTCATCCTCAAGCTCGCCTAGCTCAAGATCATGTGTTGAAACAAGACCTATCGAAGCACTCTCAGACAGCTTTTTAACCAGTACCTTAGCTCCGGTATGCCTGTCTGCTGAATTAGTCCCTTTAAAAATCTCATCCAGAAGGAAAAAAATCCTCCTTCCCTCGCGCGCTGCCGTAACTATAGCCTTTATCCGGATTAATTCAGCATAAAAGGACGAAATACTCTTTTCCAGATTGTCACTAACACGCATGCATGTATGAATATCAAAAATTGAACACGAAAACTCTGCAGCACAAACGGGTGACCCTGCATATGCCAAAACCAGGTTAATGCCTGCCGTCCTAAGAAGCGTACTTTTCCCGGACATGTTCGAACCGGTAATCAATAGAACTTTTGCATCCTGATCAAAAACCAAATCATTACATATCCTTTTATTACCTAACAAAGGATGTCCCATATGCCTCGCTTTAAACAAAACCAGTGACTCTTCCAGTCTAGGCATTACCCAATCCGGATTGTCATACGCAAGTTGTGAGAGACTGGAAAGTGCCTCTATCTCCCCAATAACCTCAAGCCACCTTCTCAGGTAAACCCCTGACGCCTGTTTCCAATCCTCAAGTGAAATCTGGCATTGATAATCCCACAACGTAAAAATATCAAATACCATATAAAAAGCATTGTAGCGGTTTGAAATAGAGTCTACCAGCTTTGAAAGCCTGTATATCTGTTTTGAAGCCGTAAGGCCGTTTTCATTAATAAGCTTTTCTTTTAAATCGACCAGGTATACGGATGAAAACTGTTTGCTTTCAACCAATTTAAACAGCCTGTCATAAACCTTTATACTATCCCTGTACCTGCTTACAGCCTCCAGTTCCTTACCTCTATCCTTGGAATTTATCTTTAGCACTACCAGCTGTACTGCCAAAAGAATCAAAGGTATATAAAAAGAAAGTATGCCGGTAACCAATGAAATTGAAAACAGTATAAATGTAAAAGCAGGAAATAACTTAAATGCAACCTTCACCCAGGTCTTACGGTAAAAAAGGTTTTCTTTTTCTGCCCAATCAAATAAAAACTGTGGGTCCAATGCTTCACTAGATATACTCATTCCTTCAGCTGTAAACCGCTGCCTCCAACTCAGCTTTTGAGAAAGCTCTTCTATCGCCTGCTGCCTCTTTTCAATTTGACTAGCCTGTTTTTCAGGTTTGACAAGAGTATTTTTCAGTATTGTCCTGCCTGAAAATGTCTGAGTTACATTAATCATTTGAAACAATGAGCCCTTTCCGAATAAATCCAGGTCAAAAGAATACTCATGCTCCTTATCGGAGTACTCTTCTCCCGTATCTTCAAACTCTTTCCATTCACCAATCAGTCTTTTTAGCGAGTTTTCATTTATTTTGACAATAGAAGTCGTACAGCTTCTATTATTTATCAATCTGATGTGGTTCCATACTATATAAATGAATGCGCATATAGCTGACAAAGCTGAGGCAATACTCAGAATACGCAATCCTATATAATAAACTACCAGCGTAACCAATATGCCGGCAATAAAAATCAAAAGCCTGACATTACTAATGGTATTTACCAGTCTGTTTTGTTTCCTGTTAAGCTTTTTATATCGTTCTATCCTCTTTTTATAGAATACTTCCGGCTTCTTCATACTATAGGTCCTTTCCGATTATTAGTAAGGCAGTTACTGCGTTACTTTAGAAAAAGGAAAATATGCCTGCAGGACATTATTTTCATAAGGCAACACAGTAAAACCGGTAAACTTCAACTCTTGTCTATTCTATCACTTAACTATATTTCCAACAACTTCAATAATATTATTGTCTGAACAGCTTAATATCTGAGATTTGCCTAAGCTGGTTCAGAAACTCAGAGTTTGTAAACTTAGTGATTTATTAATATAATGTTCTCTGCACTTTAAACAGGTAATAAAAATGGTATGCAATTTATTTTATAAATTGCATACCATTCTTTAGTATCTCTTGGTTTAAATCAATTAGTCAACCATATACATCTTGTAGTAATAATCTTCCACCATTCTGGCAGCTGAGAATTCCCACTGAGACATTTTTATACTGGCCATCATCATTTCCAGCCACTTTTTATTATCATTGTAGAAGGTTGGTATTACTTCGTTTAAGAGAACTTTATATAATGACTCGGAATCTACCTTGTCACAATCATCGCCTTCATAGCCGTCTCCAATCTGCCATCCGGTTACTCCATGAACACACCCTTCTGGCCACCAGCCATCAAGTACGCTCAGATTAAGAACTCCGTTCATAGCAGCCTTCATACCGGATGTACCACTTGCTTCCATAGGTCTGATAGGGTTGTTAAGCCATACATCGCAGCCTCTTGTGAGAAGCTTTCCAATTTTCATATCGTAGTTCTGTATGAAAACTACACTTTCAGGGTACAGTTTTGACATTTCATAAAGATTCGATATTATCTTCTTACCTGTCATGTCATTTGGATGAGCTTTTCCTGAGAAAATTATCTGAAGCTTTCCATTTTTAAGTAAGGGCTCAATGATATCCTTTTTCCTGAATATCAAATCACTTCTCTTATATGGAGCAGCTCTTCTTGCGAAACCGATTGTAAGTACGTTTTCCTTAAGCTTGATTCCATTTCTCTTATATATTTCTTCTATCATTTCCCTCTTACCTGCAAGGTGAGCATCCCACAGGCCATTTCCGCCATCATTGTAAGCTTTTACAACTCTGCTGTCCTGCCATGTTCCATTATGAACACCGTTAGTTATAGCTATGATTTCTGATGAACCGGTTACATCCTTCCACATCTTTCTTGCAGTTTCACCATGCAGCTGTGCCACTGCATTTGCTTTTCTTGAAAGCCTTAAGCCTGCAACAGTCATACTGAACGGATCTCCACCAAGTCTCAACATCTGACCGTGTGTAAGGCCATTATAAGCGCCCATGTACTTAAGAAGCTCGTGATCATGTGTTTCATTTCCAGCCACAACAGGTGTATGAGTAGTGAATATTATCTTGCTTCTGGTATCTTCCCATGCCTCTTCAAAACTCATCCCGTCTACATCCATCTTCTGTCTTATCAATTCAATACCAGCAAGCACTGGATGGCTGTCATTAAAATGATATAATTCAATATCAAGACCTAATGCTTGTAAAGCCCTTAGTCCCCCTATACTGAGCAGCATCTCCTGTGCAATTCTCTCTTCAGAGAACCAGCCATATAACTGGCCTGTCAGTAACATATCATTGTTATCCGGTACAAATGTATCCAGCAGATAGAGCGGTACATTATCATACTTGGTACATTTCCATACCTTTGCACTCACTTGTCTTCCACGGATTTTTACCTTAACAACTACACCTGTGTCTTCAAGGAAGTCATATCTGTATTCCGGATAGCTATCAAATGGTTTCCCATCTTCACCTATAAGCTGCTGCGTATAGCCCTGTCTCCACAGTATTCCTACCCCTACCATAGGGAATTCACAATCCTTGGCTGCCTTCATTATGTCTCCGGCTAATATACCAAGTCCTCCTGAATAAATCTTGAAATCCTCATGTAAACCGTACTCCATACAGAAATACGCTACTTTAGGCATCTTTTCGCGATTTTTTTCATTAATTTTAACCACCATTTTACCTCCATTCATAATCTCATCTGTTTTTATTCTAAACAGCCTATAATGATTTCTCCCGGCTGAAGCATTCCCTTCTTACCGTTTTCAAACTCAATATCACACAGACTGCCGTTTTGATATATTATTTTTATGTCCTTCTGCCTTGTTTTTAGTCCTTCAGGGATAAGTGATTTTAAATCTATCCTTGCCCTTGATTCCATACTTCTGTTAGCAACGAAGAACACATACTTGCTGCATTTACTATCATAATAACTAATGAAAGTTATTTTTTTGTTTTTTGTTACTTCATCTCCGCCAATGAACAAATCTTTTCTAGAGATCAAATCTGTGAATCTCTTTCTCAAATCTGCCGCTATGATCAGGAGGTTCTGCATCCATTCCAATTCACTGTTTTTCCAATGTATATAATAGTTATCAAAAAATGCAAGTTTTCCATACATCGGGTCATCTTTTTCCAATACAAACCTACCAGCTTCCGTATTATCCAATCCTAAATTCATCGGCTGCACTTCTACCGCTTCAAATCCATTATTGATAAAAGGAACTGCATTAGGTATAAAACAGTTTAAGAATAAAAGAAGTTCAATCTTTTTCTTATCCTTGTGAACGTGAGCCGCTCGCGGAGTATCCGGCGTTTCCATAGCAGCAGTAATAGGCAATGCCGATTTCATAAGAGTATTTTCAAATAACTTTTTATTGAAGCTCGGCTTCTCAATATCCTTATAAATTGACCAAATAAATCCGCTTATGAAATGGAAACCGTCATCCTTTGCTCCCTGTGCCTTTTCAGGTTCAAATACTTCAGACCATAGAATAAACTGTTTGTTTATTGACTTCGTCCTTTCTACGATATCCCTGTTCAGCTCGGGGGGAAGCGCATGCCCCATATCTATCCTTGCGCCATCTATTCCGTAATTTTCCTGGTAATATGGTATTACATCAGAAACATATTTCCACAAAACTTCATTTTTTATGCTTCCACGATACAGGTTCAAGCAGACTCCATCCTGTAATATATATGGAGGCTGATCTTTTTCAACAAATTTCGCAGCCTTCTCATGGTTATCAAAGTAAAATTTGAGGAAGGTAGCATCAGTCCATGGAGGCTGGGGATCATTTAATACGTTGGAAAATCCCGGTATAGTAGTAATTCCATACTCTTTCTCAATCAGATCCAGAATATTCAATCCCTGCTCGGCTGCCTGCTTCTTTATGCTCTCCCACTTATCAGGATTCAGCTGATTAGGAGGAAGTGTGAACCATTTAAGATATTCAGCCATATCCTTTGATCTGTATAATCTTGAAAGATTCTTATCATTAAGATGTAAAGATTTTTTATCTATATCTATTGATGGTGTCATAAAACTGTCATTGTACTTTAAATCAATCCAATAGAACCAATCCGGATTGTTTTCTATCAATTCATTATCTCTGGATACAGTTCTGAAAACAAAATCAACCATCACTTTTATTCCGAGAATATGACAAGCTTCTACAAATGCTTTAAATTCCGTCTCAATCATTTCTACCGAAAAATCCCCTAAAAGAGGATCGTGCATGTTGGGGTCGAGCCTGTAAATGTTTTTTATTGCATATGGGCCTCCTATTTCACCTTTTTTGTATTTATTGCTATACTCAAAAATGGGCAGGAGGTATATAATATCTACGTTCATTTTCTTCAAATAAGGTAATCTGCATATTGCCTTTAAAAATGTACCCGAGCAAATGCTCCCCTGTTCGTAATGCTCCCATGCTGTAAACATTCTCGGAAGCATACTATAAATCGTATTCTTTGCCAAATCCAGTTCCTGATCATCTTCTTTACATGCCGCTGCTAAAGTGTAACTTTCACCTTTTTCAGGTATGATGTATTTTTCTATGCAAAAAGCTATAAAACTGTATGGATTGATACAAACCTCACCATTTCGTTTTTCATCTGTGGAGTATTTGTCATATCCGGTAAAGTTCCATGCTTCAGGTATAAAAAACTGTCCTGAAAATGTCTTTTCTTTTTTCTTCAAAATGTCCAGTACACTAAATAAATTCTTCATACACCACTTCAGGGAGGGTTTGGGAAATATGTATCAGCTATTTCCCCTCCCTTTACTCACCTCATCAATTTTTAGTTTTTTTTCTTGCTCTAACAATAAGAATTGCAACTATAACCGCGACAACTATAACAACAGCTGCACACACAACTATAATTGTAATATTTGCCATATTTGTTTCTTTAACCTGAAAAACTTTTACACCCCTTGGAGCTACACTTAATTCAAATTTTCCTTTTTTGAATTTTGTCTCAGCCGGTTCAAGAAGGCTAGTCAGAAGACCGCTTTTACTGCCGATTTTATCATCAAATTGCATCTCTGTAGTCTTTTCTTTATCCGAAATGTTAAATGCAACTATTACTGTATTATCTTCAAAGCTTCTTCTATAACATATAAAATCATCTTCTAGCTTGATTATCTTGATATCACCATGAGTCAAGGCTTTATTGGCTTTTCTGACGGAAGCCAGTTTTTTCACATAATCCGTTACAGCTGATTTGGCATTCCAGTCCATATCCCTTCTGTTGTCCGGATCTGCTCCACCGTCTAAAGCTATCTCAGTACCATAGTACATAACAGGTATACCGGTATATGTCATTGTAAATGCTATTGCCTGTTTAAGCCTCTCTTCAGTAAAATCAGTTATCTGACTTATAAACCTAGGTACATCATGGTTGTCAATAAATGTTCCCATCAGGTACTTATTGGGATAGGCATTAGCTTGTTCAATACCTTCAGCCAATCTGCCTGCCGGTTGGTTATTCCCAAATACATCTCCGATAACATAGTGCATTGGAAAATCAACCAGTCCATCCATACCTGTCTTCTGGTATCCGGCAACATAGTTCCAGTTTCCGTCAAATACTTCGCCTATGAAATAAAAATCCGGATAGTCCTTCTTTATCTCATTTACAAATTCAGTCCAGAAGCTTTTTGGTACGTGACGTACGGTATCAAGTCTGTATCCATCTATTCCGGTTTCCTTGATCCACCATTTTGCCATGTCTATAAGATATTTCTTAACTTCGGGATTGTCCTGATTAAAATCTGGAAGTGATGACAACTTGCCTTTTTCAACCTCTTCCTGATTGCTATAGTCAGAAATATTTCCCCAGTCATTGAACCAGCTTTCATACTTGGGATCATCATTCCATGGATGCATCAATCCTGTATGGTTTACAACTATATCAACAATAACCTTTATACCCTTTTCATGCGCTTTTTGAACCAATTCCTTAAGCTTTTCCAAACTTCCGAAGTGTTCATTCGTCTTATAGAAATCAGTAGCCCAATAGCCATGATATCCCGCTACCTGGTTTTCTACAACAGGAGATATCCATATTGATGTAAAACCCAGATCCTTAATATAATCGAGTTTATCGATTATCCCCTGAAAGTCTCCACCGTGGTAACCACTTAGACTGTCCGGCTTAATATCCTGGTCGTTGCTGTTATCACCATTGTAAAACCTGTCAGTCATTAAAAAATATATAAGGTCTTCCTGACCTATCTTTGTTGATTTACCTTCGGCAAGTGCTACACCAGGCATCGACAGTGTGAATATTACTGCCGCTAAAATTATCTTTACAAAAATGCCTCTGTTCTTCATTTCTACCCCCTACCGATTATTACTCTTTTACACCACCAAGTGTCAAACCGTTTATCATAACCTTGGACATCGCCGAGAAAATGATAATTACCGGTATAGCTGTCACAACACACGCCGCACTGAATATACCCCAGTCAGAGCTGAGAGCACCAGTCATGGTAAAGAGTCCTACAGGGAGAGTATGCATTGTTTCGTTTGTAAATACGATGTTTGCCACAACAAACTCATTCCATGCAGCCATAAATGAATTCAGTAAAACCACACCTACAGCAGGTAAAGCCAGTGGTACCATTATACGTCCCAGTATCTGTACAATATTTGCACCATCTATATAAGCACTTTCTTCAATCGATTTTGAAATTGTATCGAAATACCCTTTTAAAACCCAAACGCTAAAAGGTACGGAAGTAGCAATATAGGGGATAATACCACCTGCATATGTGTCTATAAGACCAAAGTTCTTTAAAAGTACATAAGTAGGTAAAAGTGTCATAGGTGCAGGGAAAATCTGTGTTAACAGCATACTAACAAGACCTGCACTTCTACCCTTGAATTTGAATCTTGAAAAACCGTAAGCTGCGCTTATTGAAAAAATTACACCTACCACAGATGCTACAAGTGATATAAACAAGCTGTTCTTTAGCCATGTTGTATACGGTCTGTCTATGAGAGCCCTGTAATAATTGTCAATTGTCGCATTTTCCGGTATAAGACTCAGGTCAGTTGAAAAAAGCGCACTTCCTGGTCTCAGTGATATTTTCACAACATCAAGAAGAGGATATAAGCATACAAGTACAGCTAGAGTCAGCATGATGTATATGAAAATGATTTTTCCATGTGAATCTCTTTTTTCAAACCTTTCACTCTTCATTATTCATATACCCCCTCTCCGCCTTTCATAGCTTTGATAATTGTTGATGAGAATATCAGGAGCAATACGAATATTATTACTGAGAATGCAGCCGCTTTACCGTAGTTAAAGAACGTGAACGCATCCTTATATACTCTTGAAACAAGAATCTGAGTGTCATTGTCACCATTTCTTGCTGTCATCATGTAAATAACGCTTACCATGTTGAAGGTCCAGACAGTTGAAAGTACTATTGCAGGCGTCAACACAGGCTTTATGAGAGGTATAGTTATTTTTAAATGCTTTGTCCAGCTCTTTACTCCATCCAGCTGACCAACCTCATAAAGCTCATGAGGTACACTCTGCATAGCGCCAAGAGTGATGATCATCATGAAAGGTACACCAAGCCATACATTAACGATTATACATGCAGTAAATATCCAGAACGGATCTCCAAGCCAGGAGATACCGGTAATTCCCATGTTATTCAAAACTATGTCAATGGTTCCGTACTGCTGTTGAAACATATTTCTCCAGGTAAGTACTGCAATATACTGCGGTACTGCCCATGGAAGCATCATAATTACTCTGAATATATTTTTTGATGGCAATTTTCTGTTATAAAATAAAGCAAATATAAAGCCGAGTGTAACCGTTAAAATAATATTTATTATAGTCCAGACAATAGTCCTGATTGTAGTGGTATACAGTTCAGTATCCTTGAATATATCCTTGTAGTTATCTATTCCGATAAATTCGGGATTTAAAAAAGTATAAAGATTCATGTTTGTAAATGATAACCTTATACCATAATACAGAGGATATGCAACCATGAATATCAGGACCAGGATTGCAGGAGCAATCAAAATATACGGGGTTATCTTACTTCTTCCTAGCACCTATTTACTCCTCCTTCCTATTAAGTATTGAGGGGAATAAATCTCTTTATTCCCCTCAATAAACTACAGCTTTAATAGATTTATCATATTATTTTATTAATTACTTTTTACCAAGCTGGTTCTTAGCTATCTTCTCTGCTTCAGCCTGGAATACTGCAGGTGCTTCTTCAGGTGTAAGTTTTCCACTCATAACAAGTGCAAACTTAGCTTTCAAAGCATCCCATACAGCTCTCATTTCAGGAGCGTTAGGCATTGGAGTAGCAAATTTCAACTGTTCCGATAATCCCTGTACGTCTGGATCGTTCTTAACGTATGGATCTTCAAGTGCTTGGAGGTTTGTAGGAATTTCTGCAACCATCTTAGCCATAGCGAGCTGTGATTCTGGTGAATTTAACCATTCAACAAACTTCTTAACAGCAGCAGCTCTTGCATCATCTTTAGCAACTTTAGGATTCAAGATGACAACCTTCGCACCACTGTAAGGAGCAGGCATTCCGCCACCGTTAAGTGTTGGGATAGGAGCAAGACCATATTCGATCTTTGAATCTTTCAACTGTTTGAAGAGCCATGGTCCACAAATTGTAAACGCTGCTTTACCTTCTTTGAAGAGAGCGTTAGCTACGTCTGAGTTTGCTTCCTTAGGAGTAATCTTATGAGTGTACTTGAAGTCATATACGAGTTGTGCCATCTTTTTCATAGCGTCAGTATTAAGTGTGATGTTGTTATCATCATCTAATACCTTACCGCCGAATCCACCAAGGTAACCCATTATAAAGTATGGTTCTACCATGTCATAAACCAAACCGTACTGTTTAGGTGCATTTGTAAGTTCTTTTGCTTTTGCTATAAGCTCATCCATTGTCTTTGGAGCTTCTGCTACAAGCTTTTTGTTGTAGATAAGCATTACTGCATTACCTAATCTGTAAGGGATACCATAGATTTTATCTTTGAATTTATACTGATTTACTACATCCTGGTTTAACTGAGCATAGAATTCTGCAGGCATAAATGTGTCAAGTTCAAGAGCTGTACCAGCAGTTGCAAACAATCCTATACTGTCATGTGGTGCAAGAGTGATATCAGGTCCCTGTCCAGCAGCAACCTGTGTCTGCCAGTTGGTTCTAATATCATTGTCATTGTTGTGGATTCTCTTTACTTTGATGTTAGGATTTGCATCTGTAAACTTAACAAGAAATGCCTTCCACCAGTCTTCTTTGAAAACGTTAGGATCATCAAATTCTGAGAATGAAATCTCAATAGGTTTTGCATCTTCCACTTTCTTTGTTTCTTCAGCCTTTGTGCTTCCACTGTTGTCAGTAGTTGTAGGTGTTTCTGTCTTGTCACCACAACCTGCTGTACCTACTACGAGAGTGAAAACCATCATTACGGCCAACACAGCTGTCAATACCTTTTTTACTTGCTTTGACATTTAATTTTTCCCCCTTGTTATATATTTTTCTTTTATAAAAAGACTTTAAAGTCCTTTTACCTATGTTTTGTGCACATATTTGCACAGTTGGTAAATAATTCTCCTGATTCTCTATACTTTTCTGAGTGTCGACTGCCGAATCACCAGTTCTGCCGGTACTATAGCCCTGTTATAACTCTTATAGTCGCTATTAATACCCACTGTCAGCAGTTCAAATGCATTGGAACCCAAGCTGAAAGCATTTACCTCTACAGATGTCAAAGGTGGAATAAAATGATCGGAAAGCGGAGTATTGTTAAACCCAGCAACTGCTACATCCTCCGGAATTTTCAATCCGGATTCTGTCAGATACTTGATTGCTCCAAATGCAAGGAAATCATCACATGCAATAACCCCGGTTGGTCCTGTTTTTTTGTCCATCAGTTTCTTCATTTGTTCGTATCCTGTATCATCAATGAACTTACCTTCTATGGTAAGATCCTCATCGAAAGCAATATTGTGGTCCTCTAAAGCTTTTTTGTACCCCTTTAGACGGTCCAGAGTAACAACAACCCCTGAAGAAAATCCTATCAAAGCAATTCTTTTATGTCCCTGATCTATAAAATGTTTTGTTAAATTATATGCTATTGAATAATTGTTATTATCAACCCAGTTAACTGCCTGATCATTTGAAGGTCTGCCAACAACCACAAACGGAAATTCTTTCTTTGAAAGCTCAGTGATAGTGGGGTCATTCACCCTTGAGGCCAGAAGTATAATCCCCTCTGCTATCCCCCCATTTGCCAGATCGTTAACTATTTGTTTCTCTTCTTTAATACTTGTAGCACTGGATATCAGTATTTTATAGTCATTTTTATGTGCTACCGAGATTATTCCTCTTATTATCTCCGGAATAAAAGGATGTTGAAATGCTTTTTCTGTAGTACCCGGAACAACCAGACCGACTATCTTTGTAGATTTGTTTGCCAGCGAACGTGCTATCATGTTTGGATGATAATTCATATCCTTCATTATTTTCAATATCTTTTCGCGAGTGGCAATACTGATTCTGGGATTGTTTGCGATTACCCTTGATACAGTTGAAGGTGACACATTAGCAACCTTCGCTATATCATTAATTGTTACCCCCATACTACACCTCATCAGTTTAGTTTGTGCATCCGCTTGCACTACATTTATATAATAGCACCAACTTTATCCACCGTCAATAGTATTTTTAGAAACAGCAAGCAAATCGCTAAATAATACGCAAACAGCTGAAACCCGCACAGTTATTGAGTATTTTAACACCCCTACTGTGCCGGCAAAACTTTTTTCCGATAAAAATTTTCGAAATCTGTACCGAGTAGTTTGTGCCAACATTTGCACAATAATTTCAAAAAGGTTTCTATATAATTTACATACTATTATTATTTTCGTATCTTGAGGAAACTCCAAAACTTGTGAATAAGAATTCTGCTTGTAACAATTAAGCTTTTTGAGTGGATTAATTAACAAATACACTTATTAAAGAACAAGTTCTATATTTTTTTTATTTATAATAATCTATTCTATGAATTAGTAAAAATTCCTTCTTTTTTTACAATATTTTTAT
The DNA here is from genome assembly GCA_026414765.1 of Clostridia bacterium. NCBI lineage: Bacteria > Bacillati > Bacillota > Clostridia > Clostridia bacterium. Next base: position 79,475 of record JAOAIJ010000009.1, read on the forward strand.
ATTCTATATATATTCAAAGCTATTTTAGTATATACTTAATAATGATATAATAGTCATAGATTAAGGAAGAATATGTTATGGTTTTTAGTTACAAGGTAATAGATTAATACTGTGCGCCTACCCGCAAGTCATGTTTATTATTAGTCAATTACCGACAAATAAAATTTAGCAATCAACATAATCCATAGTTTGAGGGGGTTTATAAATTGAAGCAAAAGATTTTCGTTTTTTTGCTGGCAGTAGTATTCCTGTTTTCGCAGGTGACAGTAGTTGAAGCCAGAGGATCAAGAGGCCGGAGTTTCGGAGGCGGTTTCTCCAAAAGTTCAAGTGGATACTTCGGTTCATCAAAATCTAAGAGTTCCGGAGGCCTATTCTCAAAGAAATCAAGCGGCTCTTCAAAGAGCAGCAGCGGCTATACGGGCAGCAGTAAAAAGAATTCCAGCTCATCAGGAGATTCATCAAGAAGTACACCTGGTTCCTATTCTACTGGTAGTAATACCAAGAGTAAAAACTCGTTTTTCTCAGGATCAAAATCAAAAAAAAGCTCATACATGCAGGATACCTACAATAAACAAGCTTCAAGCTCCAAATTCAACTCATATAAGCAAAACTTGAATTCAGAGCAAAAGCGTGTATATGACAGTACAATGAATACAAACTACCGGGTTAAGGACAGGATGAGCTTTGAAGATGCGATGCAGTCCAGACCAACCAGAATAAATAACTTCAACAAAAGGCCGATCTTCATAAACGTGAACAGAGGTTATTTCGGCGGCCCGATGGGTTACGGCTCCGCATTTATCGGTCCGTGGGATATGTTTTTCCTGATGACTGCCTCCCACATGTTCTGGTATCATCACTGGAATGAAATCCGTCCATACAGGGATCATTTCAATCAAGCAGAGTTTGACAGGTTGGAAGCACGTGTAAAAGAGCTGGAAAGGGAAAACAACGGTATAAGAGATCCAAACTATATGGAACCGGGAATAGATCCGGATCTTCAATTTTCAAAAGAATACCAGCAAAAGCATCTTGACAACATATACTATACAAACAAGTATTCACAGCCTGCCACCAACCCTTTTGCTATTATTTTAGTTATACTGGTTATAGCAATAGTTTTGATAATTATACTTAAGAAGGTTTCCAGGCCAAAACCCAAAAAGACGTATCACAGCAGACTCTACTAAGTTCTGCCTGAAAGTTTAGCCCGGATATCTAATACACATATGCAATAAGGAGGCAGCCCATGTTTGATTCCAAAAACCAGATAATTTCAAAAATATTTAATCCTTTAAATATAAACAAGGATTCGAAAATAGAATTCAATATAGGGGATTTAAGAAATACAGGACTTTACAGTTTTGCATTAATAATTGAATTTGACGTGAATGGAAGAAAATATTCAAGATATGTGATCCATTCCCAAGTTGAAAATACGGAATATATATTTGAAGTATTTCCAGGCAATAACTCTCAGCTTGAAACGCACCTGTACAGTCTGGCAGATACCATTCCTTTCTCTGAAGAATTTCTTGAAGTAGTCGGTCAACTTTATCTTACTACTCCGGACGGTATTGAATATTCACGATGTGTCATGCCCGGCAACGAAGACAGAATTGAAGGTGTACGGGGAAGAGTCAGAGTTTATAACATAGAAACAGATGAAATAGAGAAAGAATACTGGGTAAAAATGTGGGATTATGAAAGAGAGGAAGATGGTCTTACCGAATACCTCAATATCGAAATGTCTGAAGAAACAGGATTATTCAAAATTTTTACAGGTGAAATACTTGAAGATATTTTTTATAAATTCTATCAAAACTCAAAATAGGAGGGTTAATTAATGGATTATTTAAAATTACTGGGGTACAATTTCTTGTTCAGTTTTACCATTATTACCGTGACATTTGTTCTGGGCTGGTTATTATATAACCACGTTGTTTTAAGAAAGATATGTCTTAAAGACTCTTTGTTTGAAAAAGATAATGTAGCTGCATGGGTAGAATTCATAGGTGCTTTTATATTCCCTACATTATACCTTTCAGCAAAAGCTATCGAAGACTCTGCAGATATCATCTGGTGGAAAGATCTATTAATCTGCATTGGGTACGGAATCGCATACATACTGATATTTACGGTATTAAGACTGTCCTCGAATCTTATAGTTAATTCACTCGGTCATAATGATGAACATGGAAAAGTCAATTTGAATAATGAAATATATCATCAGAAAAACATTTCTGCCGCCTTGTTTTCCGTATCTCTTTCAGTTATTTTCGTAAGTTTTGTAAGATTTCTTGACATCATGCCAGGGTATTTTACTACTTCAGTATTCAAAATGTTGAATGTATTGATATTTACCCTTGTCGCATTTATTGCCTACAGTCTTCTGCTAAGACGTAAAACGACACTATCGAAGGAAATCTTTATTGATAATAATCCTGCGGCAGGTATAAGCCTGACAGGCTTCATATTCGCAGTAGAAATAATGCTCACGAATGCTGTAGCTTTACAGGTAGAATTCGACTTGATAGAATTGGCAATCACATCTCTTATTTGGGTTGTATTGTTCGGATTTCTTTCTGTTATATTCAAATGGGGTTTTACAAAACTGATAAAGGTAGACATATGGAAAGAAGTTTATGAGCAGAACAGTATAGGAGCTGCTATAGGCCAATGCGCTCTCTATATAGGGATTGCAAACGTAATAATACATTTCATCAAATAATTATTCTGACATAATTAATTGATACAAGGCTGTTCGGAAGTTAAGCATTTGTAATACGCTTTCTCCCGGAACAGCCTTGTAAGCTTTTTATAAAGCTTTAATCAAACTTCAATCAATGGAAAACATCTCTTTTATCCACTGTATTAGAAAATCCTGTTCTATTTTATTTTCTTTCATCCTATTATGTTAGAAGCAGAATAATTACCGGAGTATTAAGTGAATTCTTTTTTAGTCATACTCTACAACTTCATAGCAGGCGTCATATGCTTGATTATTGGCGTAAATATGATGAGCAGCGGACTTGAAAAAGCAAACCCGGGCATAATAAAAAGAATACTGTCCAAGCTTACATCCACTGCTCCTCTGGCACTATTAACCGGAACTGCTGTCACTGCTTTATTACAGAGCAGTACTGCCGTCACTGTAATAACAGTAGGTTTTGTGAATTCTGGCATGATGAAGCTGTCACAGGCAATAGGCATAATATATGGAGCAAATATCGGAACTACAATAACAGCTCAACTCATGTCTTTCAATCTGACAAATTTTGCCCTTCCAATTTTTATATTTGGATTTTTAACGAAATTTTTTTCACCGAAAATTTCACTAAAAAGCATGGGTAATGCCTTGATGGGATTTGGATTGATGTTTATCGGTATCGGCATACTAAACTCCGGAGTTCCATACATAAAAGACAGCGAGTTTGCCTACAACCTTTTTAAGAATTTTGGCCAAAACCCTTTTATAGGACTCTTGATAGGTATGGTGGCAACAATGCTTGTACATAGCAGCAGTGCTACCGTAGGTCTGACAATAATACTGTTCAACTCCGGTCTGATAAGCTTTGAAGCTGCTATCGGGCTCACCCTGGGAGATAATATAGGAACATGTATAACAGCACAAATGGCAAGTTTCGGATCAAGTACAGCCGCACGCCGCACAGCATGGGCACATACCATATACAATATTATAGGGGTTTTGCTTGCAATAGCTCTATTCACACCATTCGCTGGTATGGTAAGATATATTACATCAACTCTTGGTCAGGATAGTACAAGGCTCATAGCTAATACTCATACAATCTTCAATATTTTAAGTGCAGCTGTCTTTCTACCTTTTACCGGCAGCTTTATAAAACTTATTGAAAAGCTTATCCCCGGACGAAAAGAAGGCAGCAGGTCATTCTGACTCTACCTCTTTCAGTTTATTGACAGTACTGAACCTCTTTTTGAAAAAATTAAGTTGTGAAAGTGAGAATACTAAAATTCCGGTCCAGATAAATCCGAAACCAACTATATGCGTTTTTGAGAAATGCTCTTTAAATATAGCTATCCCAAGTATGAGACTGATGCTGGGTGAAATATACTGCAGAAATCCTATAGTGGACAATTCTACCTTTTTGGCTCCCTTAGCAAAAAGCAAAAGAGGTGTGGCCGTTACAAGTCCTGAACAAGCCAGCAGAATATTGACCGTCAATGATGAATTCAGAAAAGCCGCTGATCCTTCAGTTTGTTTAGTTATCAAAAAAACAACTGCAGCCGGAGCCAGTATTGAGGTTTCCAGGAAAAGCCCCACAGCCGATTCCAGCCGCACCATCTTCTTAAAAAGCCCGTATAGAGCAAAACTGACAGACAGAGCTAAAGCAATCCATGGCAAACTTCCAAATTGGACAGTAATATATACGACTCCGCCTGCTGCAGATATTAAAGCTGTATACTGCCAAAAGCCGAATTTTTCTTTAAGAACAGTCATCCCAAACAAAATGGACATTAATGGATTTATATAGTAACCCATGCTTGATTCGACTATATGGTTGGAGTTTACAGCCCATATATATAAAAACCAGTTGATACCTATCATTAAAGAACAAATTGTTATGAAAAGCATACTTTTCCTGTCTTTAATTGCCTCTTTTACTTTTGCTGCCTTACTGCCGATTACAAGTATCATACCAACAAAAATAAAAGACCAGAATACGCGGTGAGCCAAGATTTCATAAGCAGGTACTTTATTGAGCAGCTTCCAGTAAAGTGGCAGCAGTCCCCACATGCCAAAAGCTGATGCGCCGCATAAAACTCCTGAAGCTCTATCCGATATATCTATTCTCATTATGCCTCTTCCTTTGCAATTATGTTAACCAAGTGATTATATCACTTTTTTTCAAGCGTATCAAATAAAAGTCTATTGCCGGGCCCACATTTCACCTATTCTTTCAAAAGCTTCTTTCAACCTTTTTTCACAAATGGTCAGAGAAATACGTATATAGCCCTCCCCGGAGCTGCCATAACCACTTCCCGGAGCTACAACAACACCTGTTTTTTCAAGCAGCATATCAGTAAACGATTTCGAACTATATCCTTCCGGTACCCTTATCCATAGGTAAAATGCTCCTTTAGGCACCTCAAATTCCAGCCCCAGCTTCTTAAGCTCCTGCATAGCCAGATCCCTTCTACTCCTATATATCCGGCACATTTCATTTATGAAGCCGTCACCCTTCTCAAGTGCCTCTATTCCGGCTATCTGAACGGCAGTAAACACACCTGAATCAATATTTTCCTTCATCTTCTTAAGTTTGGATATGACTTCTCTGTTTCCTACTGCATATCCAAGACGCCACCCGGTCATATTATAGGATTTTGAGAGTGAATGAAATTCTACAGTATTATTTTCCATTGCACCTCCGGCCTGTAGTATGCTTGGAGCTTTTATCCCATCATATGTAAATTCGGAATATGCATTATCATTACACACAACTATATCATTTTCTATTCCATAATTGACTACTCTCTGGTAAAAATCAAGATCAGCCACAGTCCCCGTCGGATTATTGGGGTAATTAACAAAAAGAATTTTACTCCTTCTTGCAACTTCTTTCGGGATTACCGACAGGTCAGGCAAAAAACCGTTTTCCTTCCGCAGCGGCATTTCATAAGGTACACCCCCTGTTAAAGCCGTAGCAAGTTTATACACAGGATACTGTGGATCTGGAACAAGTGTAAAGTCACAATCATTTACAAGCGCAAAGAATATATGCGCAATTCCTTCCTTGGAACCCAGCAATGCTACAACCTCAGTTTCAGGGTCTATATCAACATTAAATCTTCTCTTATAATAGCGGGCTACTGCTTCCCTGAATTCATCACACCCGCTATACTCGGGGTAAGCATGGTATCTTGAGTCTTTTATTGCTTCACTCATTTTATCAATGACAAAATCAGGAGTTGGCAGATCAGGATCTCCAATGCCCAGGTTGATTACATCAATTCCTTTTTCAAGAGCTCTTTTAATATTTGCCTCTATCTCAACAAAAAGATAGGGTGGTGCATTATCCAGTCTTCTTGCCTGTTTCATATAATCCCCCCTCTAACTACATGTAAAAAAGAACTCGCCTTAACACTTGAATCTTCTTTATACTAAATAATATATGCCTATTTTTACAATTTTCTTTGCTAAAGTTGTTTGTTTTATTGCAAAAGTTGTTATAAAACCCAGTTAGCTACCATAGCCTATAATATAACTCATATTGATACCACTTGTCTGCACTTTAACAATGATGAGGGAGGCCTGCATGAAAAAAGGCAAACATACCCAATCTTCTATGAAGCATCTTAAAGAAGAGGATTTTGAATTTTTTCACTATAAAGACGAAGTATCAAGGTATTTTGAATTTAAGAATCATGATGTGTACGAAATATTCTTTCTGATATCAGGCAAGGTAACCTACCTCATTGAGGGTAAATCCTACAAAATGAAAACCGGAGACATACTTCTGATAAACAGCAGTGAACTGCACAAACCGGTTCTCGAATCTGGCGAAATCTATGAGAGGATCATCATTTGGATCAGGCCTGATTTTCTTTACAGGCACAGTTCGGAAAAGTGCGATTTGACACTATGCTTCAATCTGGCTCTGGATAACAAGCACAATCTTATCCGTCTGAATCCCGAAATGCTTCGTACTGTCAGGAATGCAATAGTGCTCTTAGAGCAGTCCTGCGGTACTTCCGAATTCGGGAGTCATATACTGAAGAATGCATATTTAATGGAAATCATCGTTTATTTGAACAGGTACTTCATTTCAAGTGCAAGCAATGGTATTGAATTGGATATCAGCTACAATGAAAAAGTCGACAGGCTACTATCATATATTAACGGAAGCCTTTCGGAAAAACTCACTCTGGACAATCTTTCAGCCAGATTTTTCTTGAATAAGTATTACCTTCTTCATGAATTCAAAAAATTCACAGGTTACTCCTTACATCAGTATATTCTCAGAAAAAGGCTCATACTTGCAAAAAGTCTTCTTAAAGAGGGAAAGCAGATAAATGAAGTGTGTGAAGAATGCGGTTTTGGTGATTATTCAAATTTTATAAGAGCATTTTCGAAAGCCTTTGGAGTGTCTCCCAAAAAATACTATAAAACAGATATCCACTAAACAATTCTTATTTCCTATTGTACATCTTTTCCAGCATGGTCACCCCTTAACAAAGCCTTCTTAATCTCCAGTTTCTGGTTGTATATATCTATTTGACGGTACCAGTAGACAACCAGGAATATGGAAAAACTCTCGACAACTGTAAAGATAACCAGCCATTTTGCATCTACCAGCCAATATCCTGTGGTTAAGCCTGTATGTACATAAACAGCTAATAATAATACTGCAATTATGAAAAAACTGAATATATACCCGATCAGCGGCTTCTTTTTAAACCTCATGGTCAATAGATGCAATAATACAACTACTGTACTAATGATCAGGCCTATAAAGAAATTAAAAACCAGCCTGCCTATGGGCAGATAATCCCGCCCGCTTACCAACATCCAGACAATTTCTATTGCAAAACTCACCAATATCGATCCCAGAAGCACCATAACTATGCTGTTTACAATAACAAATTTCACCTTGTTCATAATTTACCTTCTTATAAACCCAAAAATTCTTTAAAACTTTTTGTATAGTTTTTAGATACTTCTATTTCCCGTCTATTGTCAGAAAATCTCAGTACCAGACGTCTTCCGAACCATGGAATGATTTCTTTTACATTCGCAATATTTGCGATAAAGGATTTCCCTACTCTAATAAACTTGTCCTGCGGCAATCTGGCCTCAAGTTCATACAATTTTTCCTTGACCTTGTATTCACCGTCCTGGGTAATACAATAAGTGTAATTTCCTCTTCCTTCAAAGTAGTAAATCTGGTCAAAGGAAATAACATTAAACCGCTCATCGTTAAATCTTCCAATAATTTTGTTGCTGTCATCATTCACTTTTGCCAGCTTGTTAAGCAGTTCTATCAGGGCAAATATGTTGTCCGGCTGAAACAGGATGCACAATTTATTATCAGGAAGAGAGTACCCCGATTCTATAATGCATATGTCAGCCTGTCCATCAATAGATATATTTCTCCCGGATAACAATTCTATCAGAATCGATTTTACGTTGTCTGAGCAAATCAGATTAGCTTTCATACCATACTCTCACAAGTTTCTACGAATATTTTACTACTATTACTATAATGATAACTCAACATCCAGCCGATTATCAAGTCCGGTACAGCAGTATCAGTTGCTGTACCGGATCATCCCTTTAAAACTCTTAACTATTGACCGTATCATATAAATCAGCTACCATTTCGTCCTTGTAAAAACCCTGGTTATTGCTTAAAATGACGATAATCATATTTTTATCAACCAGCTTATACATCCCTGTACTTATACCAGGTCCGCCACCTGTGATGAAGTATACTTTCCCGAGCTTTTTATCATTATTAAGCATCATACCGTAACCATAATGATATCCCCAATTAGTTTTAACCTTGGAAGTATCGTTTAAGAGCTTTTTCTCATCAAGGTTCCTAAAAAATCTGTATAAATCTTCCGTTGATGAGTATAATCCGCCAGCCCCGTAGAAATTGGATAAATCAAAACCGGTAACCTCAACAATCATGTTCAGACAATATCCTTTAGCTATATTGTCAACTTCACTTGTATCTTCTTCATAGCCTGTGTTCACTAAACCCGATGGCGTAAAAATGCTTTTATTTAAATAGTCAATATATTTATCACCGGATACCTTCTCTATGATTGCAGATAAAATCATGTAGTTGGTGTTGCTGTAATTGAAATCAGTACCCGGCTTACACAACAAAGGTCTGTCTTTAAACCTCGAAATGATTTTCTCCGGGGTATTATGAGCAATAAAATATCTTATGTGGTCTATAACCGATTCATAATAGTTTTCAATACCCGAAGTATGGTTTAGAAGATTATGTATAGTAACATCCTCCCATCCTTTATATTCTGGATAGTACTTGGTTACCTTATCTTCAAGGCTCAGCATCTTCCTTTCCTGTAATTGCATTACCGCCGATGCAGTAAAGCTTTTTGTCATAGAAGCCAGCACATACTTTGTGTCAGGTGTGTTTTTTGTTCTTCCCAAGTAACGTTTTGCATAACCATAACCCTCATTAAGTATGATTCTGTCCCCTTGTGCAACCAGCACAGAACCGCTGAACTTACTTTTCTCCACATACTTCTTTACAACATTATTTAGCCTTATTTCCATCTCACTTTTGTTTTCTTCACTGAATGTACTGACATAAAAGTTATTTCCAATATTGATAGTAGTAATGCTTATGATTAAGACAAGCAATAAAACTATAAGGACTTTAAAGACACCTTTCTTAGTTATCCTCATACTTGATTCCCCTCCTGCAGATCATTTCTTCCAAGCTTCTTGGTAAGTACTTAATATCAATTTCTATATGGATTATAGCATCATACAGTCAATATGACCTTCATATAGTGATATAAAGCACCTTTCTGATGGCAAGAAGGACAAAATCAAGTGTCAAAGTATAACTGCACATTCATGCCTATACCCATGGTCTGAAAACCATATGAGGCTCCTACTTGTTATCTGAAGACTGTTTTTTATACCGTCCTGAATGTATCTTCCGTTCTATCCTTTGAGTGATACCATCCAGGATAATTCCAGAAATAAGAAAATGCGGCTAATCTAACATATCAGAAAAAAACACATTATAGTTCTTCAATCTGAGATATAGTCTGGCCTCATGTAATGCCCATCCTTAGTACCCATCCTGGAAATGGGCACTGATTCTGCCATTTGTAAATATAACAGCCGTCTTTTTATTTCTCCCATTTGGGAGAACAAGAAAAAGAGTAATGTAAAAGTGACATACATTACTCTTTTCTTGAGATTTCTATTATATTGATTTTTGCTTATACCGGCTATTTGCTGAAATAGCGTTCCAGCAGTCCTCTGAACGCCATACCATGCCTTGCTTCATCCTTGCACATTTCATGTACTGTATCGTGTATTGCATCATAATTCAACTGTTTTGCCTTGACAGCAAGATCTTTTTTCCCCTGACATGCCCCAAACTCCGCTTCTACCCTTAACTGAAGATTCTTTTTAGTATCTGCATTCACCACTTCTCCGAGCAGTTCTGCAAATTTTGCAGCATGTTCGGCCTCCTCAAAAGCTATCCGCTTATATGCTTCGGCAATCTCGGGATAGCCTTCTCTATCAGCCTGCCGGCTCATAGCAAGATACATGCCGACTTCCGTACATTCACCCATAAAGTTAGCTCTAAGCCCTGCTACCACTTCAGGGTCTACATCAACAGCAACACCTATCCTATGTTCATCAGCCCACTGCATTACAGTCTCTGACTTTTCCGCAAACTTTTCCTTTGGGGCTTTGCACTGTGGACAATAATCAGGTGCTTCATTTCCTTCATGAACATACCCGCAAATCTTACAAACAAATTTCTTCATCAATAAACCTCCTGAAATCGATATTTAAATAATTTTCTAATAAACTACCCGACCGGACAAAATATATATACCACAAAGCAAAATCTCTAAACTAAAATAACTGATTATTTTAGAAGCAAAAATTACATATCAGATCCGGATGCATTGGTACAAAGCTCGATAATCAGGAAATAAACAGGGTAAACAGTATGTAAATGCACATACCGCTTACCCTGTTATTAATACACATGAAAGTGTCCTGGGCTATTCAGCAATTTTAAGTATATTGAAAACATCTTTTTTAGACAGTTTGACAAAATTTCCTACCATCCAGCTGTCATCACCCGTACACTTGGATGCCATTTCCTCATACCTGTTGTCATTGATACCCAATCCCTTTAGTGTAACAGGAAGACCGATACATTCAAAAAATTCTTCAAGTTTTCTTATACCCTCTAAAGCTACTCTTTCAGGTTCATCAAAATCTATATCCACATTCCATACCCTGTTTGCAAACTGTACAAACCTGTCCATATCATGCTTGTATACATATTTCATCCATGCAGGGAGTACAACAGACAGCCCTGCTCCGTGGGCAACATCGTATATACCACTGATTTCATGCTCTATTCCATGAGATGCCCAATCGCCTTCCCTGCCTGTCCCCAGTATGTCGTTGTGCGCTATGGTTCCGGCCCACATTACTTCAGCCCTAGCCGGATAATTTTCAGGCTCCCGGAGTACAGCCGGGATATTGCGTATTATGGTTTTCATAGTGGCCTCACACAGCCTGTCCGTAAGGTCATTATTTTTTGTATTGGTAAAGTATCTTTCCATAATATGAGCCATTATGTCTGCTGCTCCGCAAGCTGTTTGATAAGGCGGAAGTGTAAAGGTCAATTCAGGATTCAAAATGGAAAATACAGGGCGAATCATTTCAGTAGTCAGTGCCTTCTTGTACCATCCTTCTTCGTTAGTAATAACCGAGCTGGGACTGGCTTCACTTCCGGCTGCAGGTATAGTGAGGACGACACCCACGGGTAATGCTTCCGCAACCTCTGCTCTACCTGTATAGAAATCCCAAACATTACCTTTATACGGAACTCCTGCCGCTATTGCTTTAGCCGAGTCTATTGCACTCCCTCCACCTACAGCAAGAATAAAGCCTATGCTGTTTTCACGGCATATGCTTATACCCTCCTGCACAAGACTTAGTCTGGGGTTCGGCATAACACCGGCAAGTTCAATAAATTCAACTCCTGCAGCATTTAGTGATTTTACTACTGTATCATATAGTCCGGATTTTTTTATACTGCCTCCCCCATAATGAAGGAGTATCTTATCAGCAAAAGCTCTTGTTTGGGCTCCAACCTGATTTTCTGTTCCATGCCCAAAAATTATTTTGGTAGGACATTGAAATGAAAAGTTGTCCATATAATTCCTCCTTAATTCTAGTTAGATAGAAATTGCACAATATGATTTCATTATATAAGTTAAGTGTTATCATATTTAGTCAAAATTTCTGTAATTATGATAGATTTTTTACCTGCCTGACCTTATTACATCTGTTTTCTGCTTATAGCACCGTATATGGGTATTCTCCAATATTTATACATTCACAAATATATATTTTTCTTTTATTATTAGTTAATAGCAGAGTAATCTATTTTTTTTGCAAGGTTACAAAGAGCAGAAATAAACAATACAATATAGTAAAATAGAAGAAAAAATAAATTACACTAAAAAAAATTCACTATATGTATTGTTTTTTGTAGAAGTTTTTGCTAAAATTACACCATATAAATACATTTGTACTCCACACGCGTACAAATTAATAAAAAAGTATACAATCCAATGTCTATATATTAGACAAATATTTATAGGGGTGAGTCATATGAGTAACAAATTAAGAGTAGGTATCGTAGGCGGAACAGGGATGGTAGGCCAGAGGTTCATAACCCTTCTTGATAATCATCCATGGTTTGAAGTAGTATGTATAGCAGCAAGTGAAAAATCATCAGGTAAAACTTACGCAGAAGCAGTTGAGGGAAGATGGAAACTCAGCGCTCCGATTCCTGACAGTGTAAAAAATATAGTTGTGAAAAATGCTTCAAACGTTGAAGAAGTAGCAAAAGAAGTAGACTTTGTGTTTTCCGCAGTTGATATGAAGAAAGAGGAAATCAAAGCACTTGAGGAAGCATATGCAAAAGCAGAAATTCCGGTAGTTTCAAACAATTCAGCTCACCGCTGGACTCCTGATGTACCTATGGTTATCCCGGAAATCAACGATTCCCATTTGGATATCATAAAAGTTCAACAAAAGCGCCTGGGCACTAAAAACGGATTTATAGCAGTTAAGCCTAATTGTTCAATACAGAGCTATGTTCCTGCGCTTCATGCACTGAAAGCTTTTGGAATCAGCAAAGTAACAGCATGTACTTATCAGGCAATATCCGGTGCCGGAAAAAACTTTTCGGATTGGCCTGAAATGATAGATAATGTTATCCCTTACATTGGCGGAGAAGAAGAAAAAAGTGAACAGGAACCATTGAGAATATGGGGTACAATCGAAGGTAATGAGATAGTAAAGGCCAGCTCACCTGTAATTACAACTCAGTGCATCCGGGTTCCTGTAACAGATGGTCACATGGCTGCAGTGTTTGTTTCCTTCGATAAGAAACCATCAAAAGATGAGATAATTGCTCTGTGGGACAGCTATAAAGGAAAGCCACAAACACTTAACCTTCCAAGTGCACCCAAACAATTCCTCAAATACTTTACAGAGGACAACAGACCCCAGACAAAACTTGACAGAGATATCGAAAACGGCATGGGTATCACAGTAGGCAGGCTTAGAGAGGATATTGCATATGATTACAAATTCGTATGTCTTTCCCACAATACAGTAAGAGGTGCAGCAGGTGGAGCAGTTCTCATAGCTGAACTCCTCAAAGCCGAAGGATATATAAAAGCGAAGTAATTAGATTTGTGTAAGGAACTTTCCTAAAAGGGGAGTTCCTTTTTATTTACTTGCAAAATTCAATGTTTTATCAGTAATTAATATTTCAGTGCTTTTTCTTTTCCTGAAAGCACATTGCAGACCCCCTCAGCCATAGCCAACATTTCGTCTTCTCCCGGATATACCAAAACAGGTGCAATAAACCTTACTCTTTCCTCTACATGACTTACAATTTTCGTACTGTAGGCAAGTCCTCCGGTAAGCACTACGGCATCCACACTCCCGCGCATTACCGTACTGCAGCCTCCTATTTCCTTGGCTATCTGATATGCCATTGCCTGTAGCAGCATATCTGCCTCTTTGTCGCCTGCATTGGCTCTATCCTCTATAGTTTTGCAGTCGGCTGTTCCAAGGTAGCTCATCAGACCACCCTTCCCTACTGCCATTTTTTTTACCTCTTGTACTGAGTATTTGCCTGAATAACATATATCTATCAGTTGAAGTACCGGAAGGCCTCCTGAGCGCTCAGGCGAAAAAGGTCCTTCCTCCAGTCCGTTATTTACATCAATTACACTCCCCCTGTAATGAGCAGCAACGGAAATCCCTCCACCCAAGTGCGCTACTACAAGGTTTGTATTGTTGTATTCCTTGCCTAAATCCTTTGCTGCCCTTGCAGCTACAGCTTTCTGGTTCAAAGCGTGAAAAACGCTTTTCCGGGGTATGCATGACAATCCCGAATATCTTGCTATGTCCTCCATCTCGTCCACTACTACCGGATTTACTATAAATGAAGGTATGCCTGCAGGTGAAGCAAGTTCATGCGCAATAAGCCCTCCAAGATTACTTGCGTGCTCACCATATCTTAGGCTTCTCAAATCCTCAAGCATATTGTCGTTTGTATAATAAGTCCCTCCTCTTAGAGGTTTTAGCAAACCGCCTCTTCCTACGATTGCATGCAGGCTCCCAATAGCTATGCCGTTCTCTTCAAGGTATCTGGTAACAGAATCCTTTCTATACTCGTACTGGTCAACGACAGACTTGTATTGAACCAACTCTTCAGATTCATGCCTGATAGTTATTGAAGATATACACTTGATATTTTCAAAATAAGCAACTTTTGTTGAAGTGGAGCCGGGATTAATTGCAAGGATTTTATAAGTTTCAATCATATATTAACCCTCATTGACAGTTATTTTGAATTGCCCGCGCTTACTATGGAAGCCAGAGCAATAGAATAGAGCTTAGCTATATAATCCTCAGCTCTTGAAGTCACCACTAAAGGCACTCTAGCTCCTGTAATCACTGCACAGGATTTTGCCCTGCCAAGGAAAACCAGCGACTTGTGTAATATATTTCCCGCTTCTATGTCCGGCACGACCAGTATATCCGCATCTCCGGCTACAGGGCTTTTTATGCCCTTGTGCACGGCAGCCTCCATATTAATTGCATTATCCATTGCCAATGGTCCATCAACGATACAGTTTTTTATTTGTCCCCTGTCTACCATTTTAGAAAGCGCAGCAGCATCAAGAGTGCACTGCATATCAGGGTTTACTACCTCTACAGCTGCAAGAATCGCTACCTTGGGAACATCTATACCCAGGGCGCACGCTACTTCAACCGAATTCTGTATTATGTCTGCCTTTCTTCCCAGATCAGGCTGGATATTCAAGGCAGCATCCGTAAGAAAAAGCAGTTTATGGTAGCTTTGCAGTTCAAAAACACTTACGTGGCTTAGTACTCTGCTGGTGCGCAGACCTGAAGCCTTGTCAAGCACCACCTTAAGGAAGTCTCCTGTCATTATATTCCCCTTCATAAGGGCATTTGCTTCCCCGCTGCTGGCAATATCAACAGCTATCCTTGCCGCCTTATGAATATCATTCTCCTTAATTATTTCAAACTTCAGAACATCTAATCCTATTCTGTCGGATATCTCAAGAATCTTCTCCTTATCACCAACAAGAACCGCATCTATAAGTCCAAGCTTATAAGCTTCATTTACAGAATGAAGAACACTTTCATCATGTGCCGCAGCAACAGATATTTTCTTCCTGCCGAACTTCTTTGAAACCTCCACAAATTGATCCATTGACCTGATCATTATGCACACCCTCCTGAAAAAGCGGTAGACAACAGTTATTATTAATCTTCCAACACTATATTATATAAAAAAATATTTTGGTATTCTATAGGTATGTTATGGAGAAAAAAGGCATACACGCAGTTATTTCACCCATTCCTTCTCAATAAGCTGATCCTTGAGGTATTTTGCCTTAGGGTTCAGATTTCTGAGGGTGGTTCTGTATATATTCTTTAGTTCGGCAACCTCCCTGAGATACGATTCATCTCCCGAGGAGCGAAATAGCTGAATAAGGTGTTCATAATATGAATCATAAAGCTGGGCATTATATTTTTGAATACTTATAGCCTTTTTATAGTATCTGATAGCTTCATCATTTTTGTTTAATACACTATTTACAAAAGCCAGGTTGGCAGCGATCCTTGGATCATCCCCATTTATTTTTTCCGCTGTTTTCAGATACTCTGTACAGGTGGCAAGAAGCTCCTCAGATATTGTATTGTCGCCATCTATCCCTTTATTATAATAATTCTGTGCCATCATACAGTAAACATCAGGATTTTTATATGTAATAGTCCGATTAAATGAATATATATTATTTGCTTTATCAAAACTGCCCTCGGCTGCATACTTATCCCCAATATATAGCGAAAAAAGGCTTAAGAATGTATATGAGCCCATGAGTATTATCACAGCCGATAATACTGACACAGTACTTTTCAGTCTGTTCTTGGGTACAAGAGTATTTTTTGTGCAGAACGCTGCTTGCATTGCAAACAATACTATAATGGAAGCAAAGGAAAAGTCAAAATCCAGAAAGCTGTGGAATATTACTATTGAGAAAATTAACAGCCTCCTGCCCCTGTATCCATTCCGTTCTCTGGAAATTGTAATAAAGAATACAACCAGCAATGCAATGAAGCTAACAGCACTTAATACCCCGGTATCATATGCAATTTGCAGTATGGAATTATGAATATATCTCACATCATAAAAAGCAGTTTGTTGTGCATATTGAGAATATTCAAAGGAGTTTATGCCATAACCCAATGGATTTTTTGCTATACTTTTGAGTATATCTGAGAATATCAGCAGTCTTTCCTGCAAAACTCCGCTTTGTAGCGAAACATTATATAATCTTGCTTTAAAATTAGTAGGGATGAGCATAAAAAGCAGAATGCATAAAGGAATAATTAGATAAACAGAATAAGTTAATATTTTTCTGCCTGTTTTTCCCATACTCTTCACTTTCCTGAGTACGACGCCTTCACATATTGCAATGAGTAATACTATAATAACAGGCATCACAGGTGATATATATTTAAACGCATACACTGTTAGGGCTGTAAAAATCAAAAGCATAAGGCCTGGTACCTTTTTGTTCCTGATTTCACTCACGGTTCTGAAAACTGCATACAGTGCGAGCAGCAGGAAGGTTGTCCTGGAACCGGTAAAAATAATCCCTGATGTAATAATCAGCTGTTTCCAGAAAGGTGTATCACCCATATACTCAGAATCTCCTGCATACAATGCAAACAGAAGTAATAGAGCATATGTATTTACATAGGAGAAATGAGCCCCTATCCTCACATCTTTCAATAATCCCTGAAAAACAATGGATACAGCTGCAGTAAATAAAACGGTATTATAAATCAGCCTAATAGCTTTATTTTTTTCCATCCTGAAGTTTAGAAAAACTATATAGTATAAAAACATTGAAATGTAGATATTGAATCCTTCAAGTGATTTGGGAAAGCTTTTTGTAATGAGTAAAGAAGGTATGGAAAACAGTACAAAAGCAGAGAACAGTATAATGGTTTTCCTTTCCGGAAGGACAATGTCTTTTCTTTTTCTCATCAGATAGGCAGCTCCAATGATACACAAAACAACAGCTCCCGCATCCTGTCCAAAAAGGTTGTATGGAAAAAGAATAAGTATCAGTAAAATGACAGTTTCAAAAATCATGGAATCTTCCTCACTAAAATACAGATTAAAATCAGAACCATTTTATATCAATCTTTTTTATCCAAATACAATTATAATGTTAATTCATCAATTTGAAAACTAAAAAAAACCGGCTTTGTCAGTTGTGAATCCACAACTGACAAAGCCGACCAGTGTCTTGTATAGTATCCTATATGGAATTAAAGTTTTTCTGCTGCCTTCTGACCTGCTTTGATCCTATACGTATCTGCATTATATGTCCCATATGAAATATAGAAAATCCATTCCCCGGCAACATTATAATATGGATAGTTTTCTAACTGACTTGTTACAGTAGTCTTTGCAGTACCATCCAGCTTAATGCTGTACAGCCCCTTTGCATTATTAATCGTATAATAAACAGTATCATCTACGACTTTCCAGTCGTTAATATTGTCTGTAGTTATTGCAACGTCCTGGGATCCGTCCAGCTTTATCCTCATAAGTTTGCCGGTAAAACTATCCGTGTATATTATCCAGTCACCCGCAAGCTTTACATTATAATTCAGGTATATAGACTTTGAAGCAACTTTTGTTTTTTCACTTCCGTCAAATTTTACCTTGTAGAGGAAGGAATCATCGGCAATATTGTTATAGAAAATCCATCCATCACCGATCAATACCGAATCTGTTTCAAGTTGGGTAACAGTTTTTGTTTCACTTCCGTCCAAAGGCATGCTTACCAGCGCATTATTTTCTTCCTTGCTGTAGAATAGATATCCTTTTGCCAGCTTCCATGTAACTACATTATCACTGATCTTTTCTTCTGCTTTTGTATCAAGGTTCATCCTTGAAAGAGCTCCACTGCTTCTGTCAGTGTAATACAACCACCCGTTATATATGTTATCGATATTTGTATATTTGGTATTTATCTTTTCGGGTTTTGCATTATTACCATCTGCTTTTATTCTGTAAACGTTCTGTTCGTATGTAGAATAGTCATAATTGGAAAAATAGACCCATCCGCCGTCAATTCTGAAGTAATCAATACTTCCTTCATACAGCCTGGTCGTACCTGTGCCGTCAAGCTTAGTCCTGAAGATATTTGCTCCCATGTCTGTATAGAATGCATAGTCTCCATAGAGAGTATACATATAGTGAGAATCTCCAACTATTTCCTTCTTCTCGCCTGTTGAGGCATCTATTTTGTACAGAGCACTTTCAGTTTCTCTAGAGTATATCCAGACGAATTTGTTGTTTGTAGTATCCGAATCGACTAAGAATTGCTCATAAGTTATCTTTTCTTTCTTTTGCTTACCATCTGCCTTTACCTTTATCCATGAGTTGTCTTTATAGTTATAGAAATACACGTTATCTTTTGCGACTATGAACCCATAACTACTAAAATCACACACCTTGATCTTTGAACTGCCGTCAGTTTTCATCCTAGAAATTGATGTACCTTTTACATCCGAGTAGTATATGTAGTCACCCTGCACTTCAAAGTAGCCTACTCCCGTACTGAGTGCTTTTTTATTTCCTATGCCGTCATATTTTACTCTGAAAAGAGAATAATTCTTTGCTCTGTTTGTGTAGTAGACCCACCCCTTGGATACACCTAAATTATTAATGGTTTCGCTAACTACAACAGAAGCCTTCTGTGATCCGTCCACTTTCAGTTTGACTACTTTCCCACCATTGCTGAAATCTCTGTAGAAAACATATCCGTCTGCGTATGTGAGACTGTACAGAGAAATATAACTGTCTGTAAGTTTTTTATTACCCTTGCCATCGATTTTTACAGTGAATAATTTACCATCGCTTGGGTTAGAGTACAATATATAGCTGCCAAATACCCTGAAGCTGTCAATATTTTTTGTGCTTAGTACAGCAGCCTTTGCAGTACCATCACCTTTCATTCTGTAAAGGGTATTATTCTTGCTTGTATTGGAATATATGATCCAGTCGCCTGAAATCTCGTAATTATAGATTACATCGTCGCTTACTTTCTTTTTGCCTGTTCCGTCATTCTTTACTCTATAAAGCTTGTCTTTATCACTACCGTTTTGATAATATACCCATTGCCCTGATGTATACATGCTCCTTGTAGGATCGGAGTATGCAACGGATTTACCGGGTGCGGATTTCTGAACTCTCGAAATACCGTAATTAAAAGATGATTTATTGTAATAAATCCAGTTACCTACTTTTTTTGCAAGATCTACATTAATCGGAGAGCTTGTATCATTGTATGACATACCTATGTTGTCGTTTTCCCATACACGTATAGAGTTGATAGGTCCATAAGATTTAGTCGCATCAGCCTCTGTTGAAAGATCACCTTCAACCTGTTCTGATTCAGCAAAAACAGAGATTCCGCTAAAACTCAGGAGAAGTATTAATGCAAGCACCATACTCATTTTCTTTGTAAATTTGTACATCGTTTTTCACTCCTCATTCAATTTTATTACTTTTTGTGGGAATTTGTGTAAACTGAATACAGCACACTCTAAGCAACAAACAATTCATTCTACATACTGCTTAAGAAAAGAAATATTGTATGTTAAAATATACCTTTCGATATTATACGTCAGAATAGTTTATACTGTCAATCAAGCTTTAGGACAAAAAATGCTCTTTTTATACGTTTTTTATGTGCTCACACTTACATAATTTGCAAAAATTCGATATAATTAAATAAAAACAGCAGGTGGTTAATATGAGCATAGTCCTGAATGGAAATTACTCTGCAAAAAAAAATCAAACTATACTTGTCGAGGGACAGGAAGCTCAATCTCTAAACATCTTGCTTCAAGGCAAGGTTGATGTTTACCTTTCTCCTTTTGAAAAAGTATCGGATATTAAGCAGGAAAATATTCTTAAAAACAGCTATAAGCTATTCAGTCTCAGTGGAAATACGTTTTTAGGGCCAAATGATTTATTCATATCTGGCAAATACTCCTTCAGTTATGTCGCTTCCGAGGATAGCAATGTATTTTCTTATGCCGCACAAAATCGTGAACAGCTGGAAACACTATTGAATACCCAAAAAGATTATGCAGCCTATATAGTAAATTCTACTACTTTACTAATCAGTAATGCTTTTTCATCATTAAGCAAGGTTAACGGCCTGATAAGATCATTAAGCGTACTCACAGATAATCTGATTACATTTTACTGGTCTATAAAAGAATTTTTCGGGTTTCCCTGTACACCTTCAGGGAAGTTCTTCAGGGAAGGCTGGAATATCATAGAGAAGCTGAATGAAAAGGGTGTTGAACTACCCAGGGAATATGATCCGGATTTCTTTGAGCAGGATCATTCAGAATTATTTGATATTGATTATACAAGTATACCAGATATCAGTATGCCTAAGCTGGAATATTACAGGCATTTTTCTACTCTACCTGCCGAGCTTAAGAAAAGTTTTTTAAGTTTCAATCCATTTATTACGGCTTATCACTGTGAGGAAGCTTCTACCCTTCTGTCAGAAATCCAGTCTGATCTAAAAGAAGCATTCAATACTCTTGAAAGCTGTATAAAAAAGCTTTATTCAGAGGATAATGACTGTATTTTAAATGAGTATTTACGTGCAGCCCTTGAAATGAAAAAAATTAACTCGGATATTCCCGTGATTACCAGAGTAATTGACTATATATTGAATAAAGTTAAAGAAATCTGGGGCTTATTTGAAAGTGATTACAACCATAGATTGAAAATAGATATCAACCACATAAACGGGTTACAAAACGAATTGAAAGCTTTGGAAAAATCCCAGTTTCAAGTCACTCCTGCATGTTTCAAAAATGTCGTAGAGGTGCACGACGGCACCGGCAGCATTCCGGTAGAGCTGGAAAACAGCGCACAAAAAATCCTTGAGTATTCAAGAATTCCTTATGACCGTATGGAATACTTTATGACGAATCTGGAATTATTCCGTAAAATGAAAGACAGGCTGTCATCTGACAATGAAGCCAGAGAAGTAAGGAAAGCAATTACTTCCGTTTTCTTTGAAGTTTATGAAGGTGTATTAAAAAGAGTAATTGCTGAAAAAAATACCAGCAGGCTTTACCACATGTTTCTCAGTTTTGCATTTATGGATGAAAAGCTGCTAAGTACCGAGCACATAATTAATCTTTACAAGCTGGTTGATAATCCGTCTTCTGGGGGTTTCTGCCCTGTTCATACCATGAGGGACTGGCTTATAAAAATATTCAATATGGAGAAGGACCCATCGATCAACGAGTTTGGACAGGATTATTTCGATGTTTTCAGAGAGTTGAAAAGACGTAGAGACATTAGTGAAAAGGAAAAGATAGATTATGAAAACGACAGCTATGGAAGGTTAGAATTTGAAATAGCAAACATGTTTAAAACCAATCACAGGTTGTGTTACGGCCAGATAAGCATTTATGTCCCCATACTCCATGATGAAATGATAACAAGAGATCTTTCAAAAGCTCTGATTACTTCAGAAAAGATAAGTGAAAGTGTCAGGAAGATACTGGATGTTGATTTTTCAGTTTTCCACAGAGAAGTATCCTACAGGAATCCTGATTCGGGGATAGAGAAGGAACTGATTATGAAAGCTGTAATACCGGACTTTATACTTGTTCCTATATTCGGCTCCCGGGCATTCATGTGGCAGGAGCTGACAGGAAGAAACAGAAGTACTCCCGGACGCTTCATACTTCCTCTATTCACTGATGAAAATCCTGATGACCTTATAATAAAGCTTATCGGCAACTTCAGGTGGGAGCTGTGCAGAACCATGATGGGAGTATCATGGAATGACATAACTCAGAAATCACTTACCTCTGAATATATGGATTATATACAATTCTACAAAAAGAACAGGGATTTGTCTGAAGAAGCAAAAGAAAAAATAAAATCACAAATACAAAAATACCATAATATGACCAGAGATATCTTTACAGCAGATTATGAAACCTGGATCAACTATGAATCCAAGGGAATAATGCGCCTGAACAAGGTAGTACGCGGGATACTGTATAAACACTGCCCTTTCCCCAGAGAGATAAGAGCTACGCTTGAAAAGCAGCCTCTTTTAGGTGATATTGCAGTCCAATTCAAAAATACCCGCAGCAAGTATGCCCGTGAATTAGAAAATCATTACAATAAATTAACTAAGAGCGGATTGTCACTGGATACTGAATTAATAGAAAACCTCAGGTTCTATAAGGAAATGTAAAAAGATACTTATTTGCACATGAAAGCGGCTTTCCCGCTTTAGAGAAGCCGCTTTTCCAATTCACATTATCTCAGCAATTTGTCATATACGTTTTCATACTCCTTTGCAGAAGTATCCCAGCTAAAATCCTGTTCCATGCACTTTAAGACTAGTTTTCTCCATATTTCCTTTTGTTTGTAAAAACCGACTGCACGCCTGATCGTATAGAGCATGTCATGAGCATTATAGTTTGAAAAACTGAATCCATTGCCTTCCTGAGTCTGTTCATCAAAAGACTTTATAGTATCATTCAGCCCTCCGGTCTCTCTTACTATAGGCACCGTTCCATATCTAAGGCTGAAGAGCTGGCTTAATCCGCAAGGTTCAAACAAGGAAGGCATAAGGAACATGTCGGACCCTGCATATATTCTTTGAGCCAGAACAGCATCGTACTTGATATTTGCAGAAACCTTATGAGGGTGGATAGCGGCTGCATGCCTAAACATGCTTTCGTATTTATATTCCCCTGTTCCAAGAATAACAAGCTGCAAATCAATATCAAGGATTTCCCCGAACACGCATGATATTAAGTCAAATCCCTTCTGATCCACTAACCTTGATATTATCCCTATGACAGGTATATCTTTTTTCTGGGGAAGTCCAAGGTCTTTCTGCAGCATTTTCTTGTTTATATATTTCCCCTCTACATTATGTATATCAAAGTTTGCATATAGCCGTCTATCTACAGCAGGATCATTTTCCTCAAAATCAATACCGTTTATAATACCGAACAAGCTGTCCGAACGTTTATTTAGTAGCGTATTGAGGCTTTCTCCAAAAAAGTCGTATTTTATCTCTTGAGCATAGGTTCTGCTGACTGTTGTTATGACGTCTGAATAAGCAAGTCCCGCCTTCAGGAAGTTAACACAATCATAAAACTCTATACCCTCAGGAGAAAAATATTCCCACCCCACTCCCATCAGCTCCGTAAGTACTTGTTTAGGGAAAATACCCTGATATTTGAGGTTGTGTATTGTAAATATTGTCTTGATACTACGGTAAAAATTCAGATGGCTGTAATGGGCTTTTAATAACAAACTGATGATTCCTGTCTGCCAGTCATTGCAATGTATAATATCAGGTTTGAAACCTATAACAGGAAGAATCTCTATTACAGCTTTACAATAGAAGGTAAACTGCTCAGCTTCATCGCCATACCCGTACAATCCTTCTCTCTTAAAGTAGTATTCATTGTCTAAAAAGTATACTGTCACACCATTATTCACAAGTTTAAAAATACCACAGTACTGGTGTCTCCAGCCAACATTCACATATGTGTAACCTACATACTCCATGTTCTGTATATACTCCTGTGCTATACAGCCATACTTCGGCATAACAACTCTTACATCATGTCCAAACTTCTTCAGTGCTTTAGGAAGAGAACCTGCTACATCTGCCAGCCCACCGGTTTTGGCAAATGGTGCTACCTCCGATGCTGCAAATAATACCCTTATATTTTCCATTACAGACCTCCTGATTTTACAAGTAGAAATCCGGCTTAATTATTACTTTCATCCAATGGTATATTTACGTAATATACTATATAATTATACCATTAAAACCCATCGTTATCAAACAGGGAACTATAGTTTGATTTGCATACCTTAATCACACTCTGAATAATCCGCTTAATATAGCAAAAATATTTTTCCGGGTAATATATCTGCTCCCCGGTAATAAAAATCCTGAAAAAGTAATTTTATGTAGTTTTTTGTTGAAGAATATCAGCATAGGATATAGAATAGATATATAATTCTACAATAATCACTTCATGGTAATATAGTTAATCTTATTTTGGAGGGATCGCATGAATAATTCTACACAGATTCAAAGCACCAACAGAGTTGTTCTTATTATCAACTGTCTCCTAAGCTCACTGCTTATATTCGGCTATGTAGGAGAGTACTTTAAGGGTCTCAAGGAATTCTCTTATGTATTGGTATTTCTATTGATTGTAAGTATCCCCATTATCTCTGCCTCAGTAATTTACTTCAGAAACAAAGGAAGCATCTATATGAAGTTCTTTACTCTTGGCGGCTATTTTATCATGTATATTTTT
Organism: Clostridia bacterium; assembly: GCA_026414765.1. Lineage (NCBI taxonomy): Bacteria > Bacillati > Bacillota > Clostridia > Clostridia bacterium. The sequence goes on from JAOAIJ010000009.1 coordinate 104,262, forward strand.
GCAATGTTTACGTCTGACAGACTTATCGTTTATGTATACCTCTTTCCTATAATATTAATGTATTTCCTTTATTTTGACCTGAAACTGATGGTATACTGCTGTAGTGCTGTATTTGCAATCAACACCGTAAAAATACTCAGGGATATATTTATCAAGAAACTTAATGATCCTTCAATGATTACAGATTATACTGTACAATTCGTATCAGTACTTTTATTCAGTATAGCTTTGATAATTTCAACAAGGCTTTCCAACAGGTTCAATGCCGAAAAACTAAAGAGCATCGAAACAGAAAAGAAAAAGGAACAAGCCATACTGGCTGATGTATTGAAAATAGCATCAATTCTGGATACCAACTCAAAAAAGGTGTATGGAATCGTTGATGAGTTATCTGCAACAACAGAATCAGTAACAAACGCAGTATCAGAGATTGCCAAAGGTGCTTATGAAACTGCCCAGAATATACAGAAACAATCTGAAATGGCTGGAAATATCCACTCAGTAATTGTAGATGCATCCAGTCTTGCCAATAAAATGGGAGGTTTGTCGAACCATTCGGCTGAAGCACTTGATGAAGGAATCAGTATAGTCAACCAGTTAAGCGATAAAACCACAGTTGTAAATGAAAACAGCGGACATGCATACAAGGCTATGATAGAACTCCGTGAAAAATCAAATGAAATCCAAAATATCACCAACATAATCAGAGGCATATCAGATCAGACAAATTTGCTTGCACTGAATGCTTCTATCGAAAGTGCCAGGGCAGGTGAAGCAGGAAAAGGCTTTGCCGTGGTTGCGGAGGAAATCAGAAAACTTGCTGCGCAGAGCAGAGATTCAGCCGGTAACATAGCAAGCATAATCAGTGAGCTTCATCTTAAGGCAGATAATGCAGTGGAAGCTGTTGTCAGCTTGAAAAACATTAATAGTGAACAAAATGAACTGATTGTACAGACAAAGAATATATTTGATGATATCATCCAGAAGATGCTTCAGGTCAATGAGAATGTAAACCTCGTCAACACCAAGATAACTCAGATAGTTTCCACTAACAACCAGATAGTGGAAAGCATAGGTGAAATATCCTCTGCAAGCCAGCAGGCAACAGCAAACGCCGAAGAAGCAAGTTCCATGACTACTATAAACATTGAAAAAGCAAATACAGCCAAGTCTCTTGTAGAAGAACTCATTCATACATCTAAGGAAATGGATAAATATCTGAATCACAACTAAAAAAACCCATATAACAAGAAGAAGGATGCACTGTTGTGCATCCTTCTTCTTGTTATATGGGTTTTTTCCTCTAATACATGAAAAGTTTATTTCTAGAAAAACTAAACATGACTATACTAAAAGGAGATGAACACATGTCCGATAACGAAATAAAAAAATCATATGAGAACAGTGCTGAAAGAATGGAAGGCAGTGAAAAAACACTTGCATCAACCTTAACTCCTTCCGATACTAACGATCCTGCTTTTCATGAAGATATTCACCAAAAGGTAAAAGTAGATTATGAAAAAATAAAAAAGTCGCCACCGATGGAAGAAATCCATAAATGGCAGCGTGAACACATTAAAAAGGCAGATCAGTCAAAAGAAGGATATCCTCTGAATGTAATCATTGACCCTGCCATGAGAGAAATGTACCAGGCAGTGCATGATTCAGGAATGACTAACGTATTTGACCGTTTCAGCCAGCAACAACCAATTCAATGCAAATTCTGCATAGAAGGCCTTTCATGCCAGTTATGTGCCAACGGCCCATGCCGCATAAGTTCCAAAACCCCGCGAGGCACTTGTGGAGTAGATGCACACACAATGGTGTCAAGGAACTTTGTTTACAGGCATGTTACAATAGGCACATCTGCCAATATATTTCACTGCCACCAAGCTGCAAGAACATTAAGGGCGGCTGGCGAAAAGCCTGAGAGCGGACTTAAGATAAGAGATTCCGAAAAACTTAAGAAATATGCTGAAATGGCCGGATTGGATAGCAGCAAACCGGTTAATCAGCTGGCAATAGACTTTGCAGACTGGGTTATAGAGGATATACACAAACCTTTTCACACCCCTTCTTCTGCAGTGGAAGCCTTTGCTCCTGCAATGCGCAAGGAGCTATGGAGAAAACTGGATTTATTTCCCGGAGGAGGATATAGCGAGGTTGCTTTTGCACAAACCCAGTGCATGACAAATTTCACATCAGACCCTGTCGAATTCCTGTTAAGAAGCGTAAGGTTAGGCGTCGCAAATGAATATCAGGGTTTATTCCTGCTGGATATATTACAGGAAATACTTATGGGCACGCAGGAAATCTCAATGAAAAAGCAAAATATGGGACTCTTAAAAGAAAACATGATTAATATTGTTACAAACGGACATATGCCTCTGCTTGCTCATGTAGCGATTGATCTGGCTTCAAGCGAAGAATGGCAGAATAAAGCAAAAGCTGCCGGCGCTGACGGCATACAAGTGCTGGGTCATGTCTGTGAAGGCCAGCAGCTTATCAACTATGAAGGCACACATAACCAAAAGGGTTATGGAGGACAGGAAGGTGAATGGTTATCCCAGGAATACCTGCTTGCTACAGGCGTTGTAGACTTGTTTATGTTTGACTATAATTGCACAGTTCCTACTATGCCTCTTTTTGCAAAGCGCTTTGGAACAAAACTCTTGAGTACACACCCTGTAATAAAACTCCAGGGCACTGAAGCGCTGGATTTTATTCCGGAAAAGATGAGTGAACAGGCAGCCAAAGCACTGGAGAAGGCTATTGATTCCTTCAAACTGCGTAGATCGGAAAACAGAAAATCATATATTCCTCCTCACGTATCCGAGTGCATGACAGGCTTCAGTACTGAATCGGTAAAAAAAGCACTTGGCGGAAGTTTCAAGCCGCTGCTCGATCAGATAGCCGGTGGAAACATACGTGGAGTCGCAACTATTGTAGGCTGCACTACAGCCCGGTACGGACAGGGTGGAAGTAATATATTCAAGATAACAAAAGGGTTGATAGAAAATAACATATTGGTCCTTTCCGGCGGCTGCACCTCCAGTGTTATGGAATATACAGGCCTTACCAATCCAAAGGCGGCAGATGAAGCCGGTGAAGGTCTGAAAGCTGTTTGCAAACAACTCGGTATACCTCCGGTCCTTACATATGGTGCATGTGTGGATATAGGAAAAATGACTCAGACAGCAAAGGAACTGGCGGATGCCCTAGGAGTGGATACCAATAAGCTTCCCTTAGTGATTGGCGCTCCCGAATACCTGGAGCAGAAAGCAGTAGCAGATGCATGTACAGCTGTTGCATTGGGTTGGCTGGTACATGTAGCACCTGTTCCTTCAATCACAGGGAGTGATGTTGTAGTAAAAACCCTGACCGAAACTACAGAAACTCTGGGCTTAGGCAAAGTAGTCGTTGAAATGGATGCAGAAAAAACCATACAAATATATAAGGATCATATAGAGAAAAAGAGAAAAGAATTGGGATTGAATTAGTTCTACAAGAAACAGGGACACTACCCGGTATAAATTTAACTTTTAAAGAATAGTGCCCCTGTTTTTATTCAATTGAACCAACTGATTTATTTCCCCCTGACAGGTTTGTTCTCAACATATACTTAAAAAGTATGGGGGCCAGAACTGTAACCCACAGTCCCATTAAGAAATATCTGAGAAAGTTGCATATGAGCCAATCGGGAAGTAAGGCTTTGACTCCGGATTTTATGCACACAATTACAGAAATGCCGATAACAAACTTTAATATCTGCCGTATAAAAGTAGCCCTGGTTTCATACCGTATAAAGTACAAATCAGCAACATAGCCTAAAATGAAGCTGCATACTACACCTGCAGCCTTATAGTAATCAGCAGAACTAAAAAACAGCATACCCGCCAAAACCGGTATCATTAATAAAAGCACCATATGCTTCCTTTTGCTTTTTTCATGCAACTCAAATATCCTGTTTGAAATGATTACTATTACTATACCAAATACGGCTCCTGCAACAACATCCTGAGGCCAATGCACTCCCAGATATACTCTGGAGAGAGCAACCAGAGTTATTGCAATAGCCCCGGCAATATAAACCCCTTTCTTCCTCACCTCCAACATTACTGAGGTCCAGAAGGACGCAGCAGATTCTGTATGTCCGCTGGGGAATGAATAGCCTGTAGCTGTTTCGGTCCATAATGAGAAAATTCCGGGCTGCCCTATCGGCCTCTGGACTGCCAGTAATTCCTTAATTGAGCTGTTTATAGCTCCATTCATCATAAACGCAAAAGCCAGTTTATATGCAAATCTTTTATTTACACACCAGAAGGTAAAGGTTATTACTATAATAAAGAATGTATCCTCCCCCAGCATAGTAAACAAGATAAAAATACGATCCAGTATTGGGTTTGAAAACTGCTGTAAAAATTTTATCACTTCCACCTTACTATCCTCCAACCTCGCCTGTTATGCGATTTTTCTCTTCAAAAAGAAGGTTGCAAAATAAAATCCTGCTGAAATGAGTACTATGGTAGCACCTGTAGCAGTACCCCAGTAATACGAAAGAATAAGGCCGGAAACTCCTGATATAATGGCTATAAGCAAGGATATTACATGGTACTGCCGGACATTTCCGGAAATATTACGTGCCGCTGCCGCAGGTAAAACCAAAAGCGAATTTATAATCAACAAGCCCACCCATTGAATAGATATCGTTACAATAACAGCAATGATAACAGTAAAGACGATTTCCATCAGCTGTACATTCAGCCCTCTGCTGCTCGCAAGCGACTGGTTTATGCTCACAATCATAAGCTTATTGAATATAAAAATCCAAAAAAACATTACAACACATAATACAATAAACAAAAGCAAAATGTCAAAGGCTGTGATACTTAAAATATCCCCTATCAGATACTTCTGCAAATTTGCAGAGTTCTTCAGTATTATCACAAGTCCGAGCGAAATGGCAATAGAAGAGAATACTCCTATTACAGTATCAGTCGAAGCAGTATTTGCATTCTTGAAAACTACTATAAACACTGCAAATATAGCAGAAAAGACTATCATGGAAAGCAGGGGGCTTTTTACCCCAAGTATGACTCCTATACCTACCCCGGTGAGTGTAGAATGTCCTATAGAATCGGAAAAGAATGCCATCCTGTTATTGACTATCATTGTGCTTAAAATGCCGAAAACCGGTGTTATTATCAAAACAGCCAGAAGTGCATTTTTCATAAATTCATATTGTGTCCACTCAAAGGGTAGAAACGTGTTTACCAATGCATACCAGATATCCATCAATCCTCACTACCACCTTTTCTTTTTTCAGCATCTGCCGGATGAAAATACCCAAAGGTTTCAACTGCACGGGGATGGCTGAATACTTCCTTCGGGCTGCCGCTGCAAATAATAGTCCTGTTTAGAAATATCACATGGTCAGCAAACTTGGAAACCAGTGGCAAATCATGTGAAACCAGTATGATCGTCATATCATAGCTCTTCCTTAGCTCGGAAACAGTATTGTAGAACATTTCCATTCCGCAGTAATCAATGCCGGAAACAGGTTCGTCCAACAGCAGTATATCCGGCACAGGATCGAGAGCCAGAGCCAGCAGTACTCTCTGCAGCTCACCCCCTGACAGCGCACCCAGCTTCCTGTCTATGGCATATTCTGCCTGCACTCTTTCAAGAGCATCAGAAACGCTACTGCGGAGTTTTTTACTGCGAGAAAGCCATACAGGTATTTTTGATTTGCATGCAGCAAACAAATCTAGTACACTGACGGGCGAGCTTCTGTCAAAACTGAGCTGCTGGGGAACATACCCTATTACTGGATGCCCCGTATGAACACCTTTTTCATCTAAAAATTTCAGTTCGCCCTTATGCTTTATTTCTCCAAGCACTGCTTTAAGCAAAGTACTCTTTCCTGCTCCGTTAGGCCCTATTAAAGCTGTAAGCTCCCCGCAGTGAATGTGAATGTTTATATCATCCAGTATCCTGGTTCCTCCTCTTATTACACTGAAATCCTCAATCTTAGTGCAACAAAGCCCACAGGATTTGCTGTTTTTGTTATTAGAAGATATATTGTTTGTCATTTCAGTGCCTCTCGTAATACATCCAGGTTTTTATCCATTATTTTTATATAAGCATCGGTATCGCCGTTTGCTTCCCCAGTAACTGCAGGGTCGAGAGTGAATACTTTCGCCCCCGTCTCCCGCGAAATAGTCTCAGCGGCTCCGGAAGAATACTGTGGCTCAGCAAACAAAGCCTTTATATTATTCTTCCTGACAGTTTCTATGGTATCTTTAAGCTCCTGCGCGCTTGGATCAGACCCCGGTTCTCTTTCAATAACTGCCGCTATATCAAGGACGAATTCTTTGGCGAAATATGTAAATGCTTCATGGAAAGTCACAATCCTTCTGTTTTTCAAATCCTTAAGAGCTTTATGCATCTTTTCTTTTTGCTCTTCAAGCCTCTTTACATATGCCTCAGTATTGGCCTTATATCCCGATTCGTTGTCAGGATCATATTCAGCCAGCTTTCTTCCAATGTTTTGAACCTGCTGAATTGCCTTTGATATACTTACCCATACGTGAGGATTCACTTCTTCAATATGTTCTTCAGCTTTTTCGGTATCTTCATGGTTATGTTTTTCTTCAAGAAGCTCTATACCCTCCGAAGCCTCTATTACCTTCAGGTCTGGAAGCTGTTTTGTGACCTTGTCCATAAAAGCTTCAATCCCGGCACCGTTTATAACAAATATCTGTGCATCGTTCAAGGTTTTCATATTATCGGTAGTCAAGGAATAATCATGAAGACATCCTTTTTGTGGCTCTGTCAGGTTTACAACTTTTATTCCGGGAATATCCTTGACAACATTAATTGTATGAACATACACCGGATAAAAAGACGTCACTATTGTAAGCTTATTGCTGCCGGCTGCGGGCTCTGACTCCATTTTCTGACCGCATCCTGCCATAAGTATAATAATAGTAGTTATCAAAACACATAAATTGAACTTTTTGAGTCTCATTTATATCCTCCCCAGAAATATATCGGTAACTTTAATGCAAATCATTTGCATTTGCATTAATATTATATACCAATATTATAAATTTAAAAACTATTCAATAAATTTTTTTTACAGAAATTACCCATTTTTTATAAATAAATTCTTACCCTCAAATTGACTTATTATCCTTATATAGTAGGAAAATAAAATAGTTTTTTCCTGGAAGAAAAAGTGTAAATATTTTTTAGAAATGACAATGCTCATACAAAGGCTATATTCCGACATTCTGTGACCTAATTCGCTTTAAAGCAATTTATGTACTAAATTAAGTTCTTGATTTTCTATATATTGTGAAATATAATATTCTATGCACAAGATATAGTGGAAACTATATCTAACATGGCCATCATTATGCAATATAATAATAGCAGCATCTTCGCAACAGCCTGATCTAAACAAAAGAGAAAGTCTTTCAATTCGAGGGGGTAATTTACAATGATCACAAAAATCAGAAAAAGGGATGGAAGAGAAGTACCTTTCAACATTGAGAAAATAGCTAATGCTATTTTTAAAGCAGCAGGAGCGACAGGAGGTAAAAACTACGATACTGCACTCAAGCTGGCCGAAAGGACAATTGAATATCTTGAGACCAAGCTGGATAAAAGAACCCCAACTGTCGAGGAAATTCAAGATGCTGTAGAACAGGTACTTATTGAAACCGGACATGCACGCACTGCTAAGGAATTTATCCTCTACAGGGCTGAAAGGACCCGTGTCAGAGAAATGAACACCCGACTGATGAAAGTGTTTGAAGATCTGACATTCAAAGAAGCAAAGGATAATGATACTAAACGTGAAAATGCAAATATTGATGGCGATACGGCAATGGGTACCATGTTGAAGTACGGGTCTGAAGGTGCTAAGCAGTTTTATGAAATGTATATACTGAAACCCGAGCATTCAAAAGCCCATAAAGAGGGCGATATACATATACACGATATGGACTTCCTTACACTTACCACTACCTGCTGTCAGATTGACATACTGAGCCTGTTCAAGGGAGGCTTCAGTACAGGCCACGGTCATCTAAGGGAGCCAAACGATATACACAGTTATTCTGCATTGGCGTGTATTGCCATACAGTCAAATCAAAACGACCAGCATGGAGGACAAAGTATCCCTAATTTTGATTATGGAATGGCACCCGGAGTTGCTAAAACCTTTGCCAAGCTGTACAAGCAGAATATGATTAAAGCTTTGGAATTGCTGACTGATAAGTCTGATGTGGAATCTTTTGTTAAAAACATGTTTAAGGAATTGGAAGAAAAACACGGACTGACTCCTGCATTAAGCATTTCAGATCAATTCATCAAGCTTGAGAGTAATTATCTCACTGAATATATAAAGGATGAAGCTGTTGTACAAAAAGCTCAAAGCTTCACCCGGGAAAAGGCAGAAGCAGAAACTAACAGAAATACATACCAGGCTATGGAGGCATTTGTTCACAACCTGAATACCATGCACAGTAGGGCTGGAGCCCAAATCCCTTTCAGTTCGATAAACTATGGAATGGATGTGTCACCGGAAGGCAGACTGGTAATCAAAAACATACTTCTTGCTACTGAAGCCGGCCTTGGAAATGGTGAAACTCCCATTTTCCCAATACACATTTTCAGAGTAAAGGAAGGGGTAAATTATAACCCCGGTGAGCCTAATTATGACCTGTTCAAACTGGCTTGCAGGGTAAGTGCCAAGAGGCTGTTCCCTAACTTCGCATTTTTGGATGCCCCATATAATCTAAAATACTATGTACCAGGAAAGCCCGAAAGCGAAATTGCATATATGGGCTGCAGAACAAGAGTAGTGGGCAACGTCCACGATCCAGACAGAGAGATCATATATGGAAGAGGCAATCTGAGCTTTACTACGATAAATCTTCCAAAAATAGCTTTAAGAAGCAATAAGAACATTAATATATTCTTTGAAGAACTTGATAAAAAAATTGATCTTGTTATAAATCAGTTATTAGAGCGGTTTGAAATACAGGCACGTAAAAAGGTTAAAAACTATCCGTTTTTGATGGGACAGGGCATCTGGATCGATTCCGAAAAACTGAACTGGGAAGATGAAGTACGGGAGGTTCTTAAGCATGGCACTTTGACTACAGGTTTTATCGGACTTGCAGAATGCCTTAAGGCTTTGACCGGAAAGCACCATGGTGAATCTGAAGAATCCCAGAACCTTGGTATCGAGATCGTGGGCTATATGCGCAAACGTATGGATGAAGCCAGCCAAAAATATAATATGAATTTCACAGTAATTGCAACTCCTGCTGAAGGTACTGCGGGACGTTTTGTGAAGATGGACAGGGCTATTTTCGGAGAGATAGAGGGAGTTACGGACAGGGAATATTATACCAACAGCTTCCACGTACCTGTTTACCATGAGATAAATGCCTTTGATAAGATCAAAATAGAAGCGCCCTATCACGAATTGACCAATGCCGGGCACATAACATATGTCGAGCTGGACGGCGACCCTACAAATAATATACAGGCCTTTGAAAAGGTTGTAAGAGCCATGAAGGAGGCCGGTATAGGATATGGATCCATTAACCATCCTGTAGACCGTGACCCCGTATGCGGATACACCGGTATTATCGGAGATACTTGCCCTGCATGCGGCAGAAAGGAAGGAGAAATCAAGTTTGAAAGGATCAGACGCATCACTGGCTACCTTGTAGGCACACTTGACCGTTTCAATGACGCAAAAAGGGCGGAAGAAAGAGACAGGATAAAACATCTTGCCTGTTCTATTTAAATAAAAATCCAGTTAAATTTTAGCATGAAATGCCGATATTTTATTCAGGAAGAACATATAATACAGAAGGACTCGGTTCAAATCCGCGATATGCTTGACTATACATATGATAAAAGGAATGATTTCAAATGAGCACTGAATTAAGAGTTGCAGGTATCATAAAGGAATCTATAGTTGATGGTCCAGGTATACGAATGGTGGTATTTGCTCAGGGATGCAATCACAAGTGTCTGGGATGTCACAACCCTCATACCCACTCCTTTGTCGGAGGAACTGTAGTAAGTGTAGATTCACTGTTGGAACAGGCCAGAAGAAATCCTCTTCTGGATGGACTAACCTTCAGTGGAGGAGAGCCTTTTGAGCAGGCGGAAGCTTTTGCGGTACTCGCCCGTAAAGCAAAAGCGATGGGGTTAGGTATAATGACCTATACAGGGTATACTTATGAGTTTCTCACACAGCATTCAAATAAAAAGAATGCCTGGAGTGAACTGCTTAACGAAACAGATGTGCTAGTAGACGGCAGATTTGATATCCAGAAGAAAAACGCCCTTCTCAAATTCAGGGGCTCTACTAACCAGCGTATAATTGATTTGAAAAGGACCAGGATATATAAGAATTTAATGCTGGCTGAAGATATAGGATAATATTTCAGATAAAAAACAGGGGTACATATCATTATGTACCCCTGTTTTGTTTATCTATCCTACTTTGACGATACCTGGTATCTATTTCACTCCCGCTAGCTTCTGTGCCAGCTTGACCGCCTCATACGCGTCTCTGGAGTATCCGTCGGCTTCTATCTCATCTGCATATTTTTCATCGACAACAGCTCCACCGATCATAAACTTGCTTTTGATGCCTTCCGCTCTGGCCAGATCTATTACATTCTTCATTTCTACCATAGTTGTTGTCATCAGCGCAGACAAACCTATTATTTGAGCATCCAGTTCCTTCGCTTTGGCTACAATCACCTCTGCACTAACATCCTTTCCAAGATCATGTACTTTAAATCCATAATTTTTAAGCATTAATGCAACTATGTTTTTACCTATATCATGTATATCTCCCTTCACAGTAGCCAGAACTATGACTGCACCACCCATACTGTTCTGACTTTCCGTAGTTTTAAGGAGTGGCTCGATTCGCTCGAAAGCAGTTTTCATCGTCTCTGCACTCTGTATCAACTGAGGAAGGAAATATTTTTTTTCGTCAAAGAGTTTTCCTACCTGGGTAATAGCAGGAATCAGATAGCTGTCAACAATTTCTGCCGGTTTTATGCCTTCACCCAGAGCAATGTCAATAAGTCCGGTAATACTATCCTTGCTCCCTTTCACCACTGCATCATATATTTTTTGAACTGTTGGGATGTGATCCTTTTGCAGTTTACTATCGTGGATTGTATTTTCACCTGTATCCTTGGAGAAAAAGCCTATATAGTTCAAGCTGTTTTTATCTTTCGCAGTTAAAACGTCACAAGCAAACTTAATATTCATAAGTATGTCACTGGATGGGTTTGCTATAGCCATAGTCAATCCCCTGTCTATAGCCATTGCAAGGAAAGCAGTATTTATCCAGCTTCTCTCAGGAAGGCCGAAGGACACATTTGATAAACCCACTACAGTCCCACACTTAAAAATATCCGAACACCACTCGATTACCTTAAGCGTTTCCAGTGCCGCCTTTTGATTTGAGGAGACTGTCATCACAAGTCCATCTACCACTATATCATTTTTCCCATAACCATACTTGCACGCTTCGCAATATACCTGCTCTATTAATTTAATCCTGTCTTCAGCCTCTTCAGGAACCCCCTCGTCACTCAACGGAAGAAGTATGAACATTGCTCCATATTTTGCCGCTACCGGAAGTAGTTTTTCAATCTTTGCCTTTTCTGCAGAAACTGAATTTATCAGGGCCCTCCCGGGATATATCCTTAAAGCAGCTTCCAACACTTCGGGTGATGATGAATCCAGGCAAAGCGGTACTTCAGAAACATTGCTCAGCAGTCCTACCACCTTAACCATTGTTTCCTTTTCATCTATTCCCGGCATGCCTACATTTACATCCAGAACTGCAGCACCCTTTTCAGCCTGTTCAATTGCAAAGCGCCTTACTTCTGTCATTTTGCCTTCTTTGAGTTCTTCCTTAAGCTTTTTCTTACCCGTAGGGTTTATCCTTTCTCCTATGACCGATACAGGTTTATCATATCCGAAAAACACTGTACTTCTTGCTGAAGTAAGCGCACTGAATATTTCGGTCTCTACCTTCGACGGTACCAGCCCGCTTATCCCCCGTTTCATTTCACTTATATACGCAGGTGAAGTTCCGCAGCAGCCTCCTATAAGATTTACTCCTGCCTCCACAAATGCATCTGCATATCTCCCAAACGCTACGGGCTCCATGTCAAAAACCGTTTTCCCATCGATCAGTTTTGGTAGTCCCGCATTCGGTTTTGCCATAAGAGGGACTTTTGCAAAAGGCTTCATCATATTCAAAACTTCCAGCATATCTTCAGGTCCTGTAGAACAATTGCATCCTACTGCATCAGCTCCGAGACTCTGTAGTGTAATAAGAGCCGTAACAGGATCAGTTCCCGTCAAGGTTCTTTTATCCTTATCGAAGGTCATACTGACCATAACAGGCAGATCACAACTTTCCTTTACAGCCAGCAAAGCCGCTCTTGCTTCCTGTATATCCATCATGGTTTCAATAACAAATAAATCAACGCCACCTTCCAGCAGACCTTTCACTTGCTCCTTATATATATCCACACACTCCTCAAAGGGCAAATCTCCGAAAGGCTCTACGAATCTTCCCGTAGGAGCCAGGTCACCGGCAACAAAACAATTCCCTCCTGCTGCTTTTTTTGATAACTCAGCAAGTTCTCTATTTATCTCTACTACTCTGCCGCCAAAACCAAATTCCTCAAGCTTAACCCTATTTCCACCAAAAGTGCAGGAATAAACTATATTCGAACCCGCTTTAATATACTCATCCTGCACATCAAGAATAACCTCTGGATTTTCGATTACCCATTGCTCCGGACACACACCTTGAGGCATCCCCCTTTTTTGCAGTTCGGTTCCGGTAGCACCGTCAAGCATCACTATTCTTTCACGTAAATACTGTCTAAAAGACTTCCTATCCATGCTTTCTCCATCCCTTTCATTGTTTTCAAATCAAAAAATCCCGAGGCGGCTTCTACGCTTAAATCAACCTATGGTGCCAGTCAAGCCTCTTCTACACCTGCTATGGCAATAACAGACTTTTCCGGCATAAGCATAAAACTGTCTGTAAGCTCCATATCCAATTTACCAAGTCCAAGTAATTCAAATATTACCCTTTGATATGACAGCGGCAAATCACCAAAACCCGGGCTATATCTATGCTTTGTAAGTTTCCTGCCTTCTCTTGATAATATCTTGTTCAAAAAATTGCTCAACCAGTTCAGTCCTGCATCTGCTGTCTGTGAAGCTACTGAATCAAGAATTACTCCAAATGCAGCATTCCCGCTATTTATCTCCCGTGATATTCTTTCCACTACATCCTTACCGGCAGTAGAAGCCATTAATACCACTTCACTGCTCATACTCAGCAGCTTTGAAAGATTTTCACTCTTAAAAATAACGCCATTCATAAGTTTTATATGTGACTCACTTCTGTCAACGATGCCAAAACGTCCATATGCACCTCTCACATTGCACAAGAGTTCTCCCGTCCTGATTCCTTCATCGATCATTTTAGTATTGCGCTCATCAAGCACAGTCTTATCTTTTTTATAGCCTATCCGCGCCAGAATCATTTCTCTCCCAGGTACAGCAGAAATATGTTCCAGGTACTTAATATTATTCATTTTATATTCCATACGATATCACCAACTTACCAACTTTGCAATAATTATACTATTAATTACAACTATTTTCAACTATATTCACTCATTTTCATTTAAAAAAATGAATTTATTCAAACTCCTATTTCCCGTCACATGAACCACAGGTGATACAAAGGCTTCAAGTACTAAATATTACAAAAAACAAAGGGATGAGTACAAAACACATCCCCCCTTATTGATTCACCAAATATTATAGTTTTATTCTCTCACTTAAGTTAGCTATAATAGGTTCCATTACAGAAAGCTCTTCTTTTAAGACATTTTATAGATCATACTGATGTAACTTTGGAAAAAGCAAATTCTTGTTTGAGTAAAATGAGCTTTTACTTTCAATAAAGTAAATAAGTACTTTCCCACCAGTAAAACCCTTTCATTTCTGGCGTCTTCAGCCTTCTTTTCCGGGCATATCCCAGTACTGTTTCGTAATTATTCTATTCAGCTCTTCCATTATGCTCACAGTATTCTACCCAAGCTCAATTTAGATAGAAATCACTCTGCTTGTATCAGTTATATCATTATCTTCTTCCTATATCACAAGAAGTTTTGACGGCTCATCGATCTGGAGCCGCCATTTTCCTTTTATGTATGAGTATATATATTCTGTTTTGCCACAGGCAATCCTACAAAATAATTATCTTTCAGGCAAAACTTTTAGTTCTTTTAATAGTTTTCCTTAAACCAATTTATCAAGCGTCCACCAATACTCATTCTTGATGGTACATGTGGAAGCTCATCCTTTCCATACCAGCCTGCATCACTGATTTCCTTTCCGTCAACCTTAATATCTCCGCTCTCATATTCAGCGGTAAAAGCTACCATTAAAGAATCGGGGAAAGGCCATGGCTGACTACCAAAATACTTGGGATTTGCTATCCTGATCCCCACTTCTTCCATCACTTCACGTTTTACACATTCTTCAAAGGTTTCACCCGGCTCTACAAAGCCCGCTATAACACTATATAACCCCCCCGGAAAATGTGCCGAGTGTGCCAGAAGCAGTTTTTTTTCCTTCACAACAGCTACAATTATCGCAGGAGAAATCCTTGGATAACTCACAAGTCCGCATCCTTTACAAATCTTTGCTCTTTCATCACTCTTGGTTTCTGTAACGTTACCACACCTTCCACAATAGCTGTGGGTACTATCCCAATGCAGCAGTTGTGAAGCTCTCCCTGCTAATAAAAATGTATCATCTTCGATCATCCCGAACAGGGATCTTAAGTCTCTATACTCCATACCCTCCGGTGCTTTCAATTGTGAATCAACCTCTGCAGAATAACAGGGTAGTCCGTCAAACTCACCCAGAAACAAGATCCTCAAAGTTTTCAAACCTATTCCTTCCAGATTTCTATATATCGGTAAAGTGTATCCATTATCTTCCGGCTTTACAAGCATCTTCCCTGAGTCAAACAAAAACCAGAATGCTTCCCCCTTGGTTTCTACCGGCGGCATAAAAGCAGGTATATATCTTTTATAAATACTGTCAATTGTCATACTATATCCCTTTTCCCCCTGAATTCAAATTATAAAGTCTATTATACCATTTTTTATTTATATTGCTTACAAAATTGATAATATATGATAATCCATACCTTTCACCTGCATTCCAGTATCAGAATATTTGCCTAAACAGAATAATTGTCCCTACAATCAGAGGCTGATGCAAAATATAGAATAGCAGTGTTTTCCTTCCGGCCCGGCTGATCAAATTATCCTTCATTCTAAACCTAAATACACTCTTTTTATGTTTATACAGCATTTTACCCACAGCAAGCCCATATAAAAATATACCCAACCATGGTACCATGGGATAATAATCGGATGATGTGAATTTCTCACCGACCACCCCGAAAATAAAGTATATGTCATTTGGTACATGTATCCTCTTAACAAAAACCCCGGCCATAATAACCAATGTGCCACTGAAAAGAAGAAGATAGTTTTTTATCCTGGAAAATAACTGTGTAAGGATCATACATACCCCTAGAAAGTGCAGAATTCCGAAAATAATTATAAAACGGGGGTTATAGATCCAGGTCGCCAAAGTAATGGCACCAGCAAAAAATAATACTTTAAATCCTCTTTTCAAATTATTTCTGCTTATGGAACTGCTGACTCCAGAAATGAATATGAAGAGTATAGCTGACATCTTACCTATTAAGTGATTTACCCCACTGCTATAATTGATTCTATAGTCAAACATCTCACTTAAGTCATATATAATATGAAAATAAATCATAAAAACCAGAGCTATACCCCTAAGGAAATCAAGCTCCCAGATACGGTCGCTATACCTGGAGTTATCCGTATGTATCCTCTCTATGGACATTTGCTTTTACTCCTGTATTATATTTGAGTATGCGGTTAAGCAATACATGTTCTTACCAACCCCTGCCGGATTGCTTTTTACTAGATTTATTATTTGTTAATAGGTACGCATAAATGTAAAATCCTGCTGTAACATCTGAAAATTATATGGTATAATTTGTTTAAGCAATATGAATCTAATCTCACATTTATAAAATTTATTACTGTGAGGAAAAAATGATAAAAAAGATTCTTTCTTACATATCTGGCTCTTTTGCAAACACAACTATAACAAATAAATATTACAGGTTTTATCTGGTTATTAATTATACGTCAATAATCGGCTTTATCGCACATGCCAGCTTTATCCCCTTATTTGCATTTTTGGAGGTCAAGTTCCTGGTATTTGTAAACATATTAAGCTGCATAAGCTATGCTGTCTGTTTCTTCCTGAACCGTAAAGGAAAACAAAACATTTCATTTTTTATTGGAATCATAGAAGTTGTTATCCACGCCGTTTTAGCTACATATTTCCTAGGGTGGAACAGTGGCTTCCATATGTATGTAATATGTCTAATCCCTCTTTTATTTTATGCCTCAACTATATGCAACACAGCAAAAAAACTTTTAATTATTACTTTAAGCTTAGTATATCTTTTTATGAACTACTTTTCACTCAACACTGCACCGGTGATAATACTGCCTCAAACCCCTCTGAGTAGGTTGAACTATATGAATATTTCCATGTGTTTTGTCGTACTTGCATTGCTCTCATACTATTACAGCAAAGCTGCAAGTAAATTTGAAGACAAATTGAAAAGTGTAAACAAGGAACTGGAATTTTTGGCTTTCACTGATCCACTGACCGGGCTGCATAACAGAAGAAGAATGCTGGATGAAATAGAAAATCAGATACAGTTTTCCCGGATGAGTAGCAAGCCTTTCACACTGATAATTGGTGATATTGATGATTTTAAAAACTTTAACGATGAACACACCCACGATTGCGGTGATTTTATACTTGTACATATCGCTGCCATAATGAAAAAAATCGTAGATACAAAAGGTAAGATTGCACGCTGGGGTGGAGAAGAATTTATGATAGTACTTCCCGACACAGACCTTGCAAAAGGCAAGGAAATTGCTGAGGCACTACGGAAAGAAATATGCAGTGACAGCGCCAGCTACCATGGTAACAAACTCTTTGTATCCATAACCTTCGGTATTTGTGAGTATAAAAGAAACCTGAAGGTACAGGATATTATCAGCATCGCGGACAAATATTTATATATAGGTAAAAAAAGCGGTAAGAACTGCGTTATGGGATAAGATTACCTACCTGCATACTTTAACCTCTTTCTTTTCATATACCTGATTACCATATAGCATATGGAATAGAATACCAAAAGGATTATCCCCGCTGCCAGCCCCAACCCCTGTCCCGGTACTAAGGGCATACTGACAATTATTCCTGTCACCGCAATAATAGCTGCCCATGATGTATAGGGAAACAAAGGTAATTGGCACTTGCCTCTCGGGGGACACCCATGATTTTTGCGGAACTTATTGTGAGTGAGAAGGATAATTAAGTAGGTAAATAATAACGAAAAACCTCCCGAACTTACCAGGAATATATATACCTCCCTGGGTAGAAAAAAACTCATCCCCAGCCCTATCAGCATAGCAGATCCGGAAAACAGAATACCCCTGTAAGGAACTTCTCCGCTGTCTTTAATCCATGCCGGTGCATGCCCCTCATCGGTTAATGAGCGCATCATCCTCCCAAGTCCGAAAGTAGCAGCAAGCATAGTAGATATTATAGCAGTAACCAGCACTATATTTATTGCTCCAGCTGCCCACCTTATTCCTCTATACTCCAGAGCAGCTACAAAAGGGCTTACTTCCTCACTTATATTTTCTATAGGAATCAACGGGAGTACAAAAGCGATGGCACAAATATATAGTATTGTCAACGTCAGTACAGTATACAAAATAGCTTTCGGTATTGTCTTTACAGGTTCACGGGCTTCTGATGCTGCAAGTCCTATTATCTCAAAGCCTGCATAAGAAAACATGACTATGAGCATGCTTCCTGCTATACCGGTCATTCCCCCTGATAAGAACGGCTGTGCATCCATTAACTCATATCCTGCAGCCGGCTTGCCGGGAAAAAATCCAAATACAAGTGCCATAGCGATAACAATAAATGCAGCAATAGCGAAAACCTTAACACCGGCAAGACTACTCTCCAGCCTGCTCAAATGCTCAGCTCCCAACAGATTGGCAAGGGTAATCAAAATAATTATTAAAGAACCCAGTACCGGAACAGATACCCCGGGAAACCACAATCTGAAAAATATTGACACAGCAATAGCTTCACTTGACATAGCAAGTACAAGACCGGTCCAATAAACCCATCCGGTGACAAACCCTACTGCCGGCCCGAATTCACGCTGGGAAAAAGTACGGAATGAACCGGGATGCGCATCTGCTACTGTCATTTCGGAAAGAGCAAAAAGTATGAAATATACAAGCGCTCCTCCTAAAACATATGATATTATTATTGATGGTCCGGCTGACTTTATGGGAATAGCCGTGCCCAGAAAAAAAGAACCTCCGATTACGGTACCTACTGCCATCATAGTCAGTTGAATTGCTGACAGCCCGCCTTTTTTATTTACCATACCAACCTCCAGCTATAAATTTATGTAAATTCAGGTTTTATTCTATCATAATTTATTATTTGCACTTTTATAATCCTTATTAATTTAATTCCTCCGATATGCCAGCTCGATAATTTTTATTTGAACAAAGCGGATACACATGCTGTTGGAACTAAGTCTGCAACAGCTAAGTTCTTATAACTAAACTCATCTAAAAAAACAAATTAGGTTAACTATTCCGGATCGTTTATAAAGAAAATAAATACTGCATTATAAATAATTACTTGACATAAAGTGTGCATTCAAACAGAAAATATTCATGTGTATAAGAATCTTTACTAAACTTTAAAAGAAAGGTGAATATCTATGAAAAGTATAAAAAGATTTTTATTCTTATTACCTCTGTTTGTAGTTTTGTTCACTGCACAGGCACACGCACAGTCAACTACTCACATAGTCCAACCCGGTGACAGTATGTGGAAAATAGCATCAAAGCATCAGATTGGAATAAGTGAAATAATATCTATTAATCCGCAGATTAAAAATCCGGCACTTATATACCCCGGTCAAAAAATATTAATACCAAACATCGATGCCGTTAAGACACAGGAAAATGAGGTTATACGTCTTGTAAACATCGAGAGGGCAAAAGCAGGACTGCAGCCATTAAAAGCAAACTGGCAGGTTTCGAGAGTAGCAAGGTATAAATCACAGGATATGGCAACAAAAGGATACTTTTCTCATACCTCTCCGACTTATGGATCTCCGTTTAGCATGATGGAGAGCTTTGGAGTGAGATTTTCTGCTGCAGGTGAAAATATTGCCATGGGGCAGAGAACCCCCCAGGAAGTCATGAGCGGCTGGATGAATTCACCAGGGCATAGAGCAAATATTATGAACCCATCCTATACCGAGATAGGAGTAGGGTTGGCCAAAAACAGCACTGGAACCAATTATTGGACTCAAATGTTTATAAAACCTTTAGCATAAGCGGCAAATAAAAAATGAGGGCTGGGTAGGTATCCAGCCCTCATTTTTTATTTGCTTTCCGCATCTTTAAATGCATTTTCTACAGCTTTCATAAAAGCTTTACTGGTAGTCGTAGCCCCGGTTATTACATCCGTATTTGCATTCTGGTCTCTTATTATTTTTTTGAATACACCCTCAGCATAGGTTACATAAGGGCTTCTTCTATTATCTACAGACCGGATTCCTGTAATCTTTTTGTCCTTAACGTCTACGTCAACTTTATATATGTAACTTCCTACCTTCGCTTCACCATGGTATGTTCCGTCACTGATATCAGTAAGTTCCGTATCCTGAATGGCCATATTTCTATAACTGTTCAAACGTACCGAGTTATAACCGGAATATATAAGAAGTGCTAATACTAGCGGTAATACCACCGCAAGGATTTTTTTCCTGTTTACGGCTTTAGCACCTTGTCTTTTCCCCCAGGGCTTATTGACTGAAATAAAGATCAATAGCAATACCCCGGCTATCTCACTCAGCGTAAAGATCAAAGCCTTTTGTAAAAACCCGGAGTATTCTGAGCTTAAGGTTGTAGTATTCAATGCCGCATCAGAAATCGATGTCATACCTCCTACGGCTGGACCCAATCCAAACCATGTAACAAGAAACATGCAGATTATTATAGCCCACTTGCCAATTAACCAGAAGTGTTTCAGAAACCCCCATTCTGTAAACAGTTCAAATACAAATGAAGTCACAAGTATTCCAAAAAAACTGTAATTGACTACCCATGTGTATATTTTGAGTATAGCCAAATCCAAAGGAAACACTTCCCCATCAAAAGCACCATACTTTTTAAGCAGCAGCAAAACAAGAACAGATACCAGCCCTCCCGACATACACGCAGCAAACAGCAGATGAAAACCTTTCAGTATCTTTCTTGCAGAAGTATTAAGTGTCCATACTTTTTCCATAGCAGCTCTCCTTTGTTCATTTTCCCATAATTTTACGCCTGATATTTATATCAGGATGGTGGTATCGGTAGACCTCAGTACACTTACCATTATAGCATATAGCTTTTTGGGGACAATAATGGAAACATGCCAGACACATCTCACACTTGCTTTTCCATTCCGGATTTCCATCCACAAGCTCAATATTTCCTACGGAACATACATCTGCACATATATTGCAGCCCGTACAATTTTCATTGACCGAGTAGTACCTGTCAAGAGTATTGACACGCTCGATAAAAGGCTTATTTCTCTTGTCCAGCATAAAGGCAATAGGCTCAAAATCGAATTTTTTTCTGTTCAGGGAAATCAGATTTATTATCCTGTCTACCTGAGTGCTGAAGGTTCCCAGTATTTTTTTCTGCTTATGAGGCTCCGGCACATTTGCAAGAGTGAAATCATTCATTGGCATATGTATATATGCCCCCATATCAAGCCTCATACCTTTTATACGCAGTAAGCGTTTCATTTGTCTGATAGCTCCCCCAACCAGCGGCCACCCTCTGGTAATAACTGTATATGTATAATCCGTCTCTTTTAGTTCAAGCTTGTTTATAAACTCCTGAACTATCTTTGGCAAACCTAGATAATACAAGGGGAAAATGAAACCTGCCCGTCGGCCTTTAAACTCATACCTCCCTTGTAGGACGGCATCAGCTATGGACACCAATTCACAATCACCTATGCCTTCGCATATCTTTTCAGCAGCCCTTAGTGAATTCCCGGTGCCGCTGAAGTAAAATACCAAATCTCCCATATTGGATCTCTCCCTTTCAAAAATACCCCAGCCTGTGAATTAAGAACAACTTATACACTTTCAGGGTGTAATCCATGGTCTTAACACCTCAATCATTCCTGATAAGTGGTATTTATTGATAATTCTCAAATCATTCGTTATTTTTTCTACACTTGAGTTCTGGCGCATGGTTCCGGAATATATATTAATCAGATTCTCAAACAATACTCTTAATATTGGCACTAAATCATGTACTAAAAAATACTGCCCCTCATCTGAATTCATATAATTTCTTTTTACTGTTTCTATCAGAAAATCTACCAAATCATCTTTAAAATTTTCATATTTGGTTTCTTTTCCATGTTCAACAAGTATGATAAACTGATGTCTGTGTTTTGCCAAAAACCGGATAAACTGCTCAGTAGCCTCAAGATAGGCAGTATCAGTTTTATGTCCCTCAAGACCTTTATCTCTGGCAACAGTCAGCTTCATAAACAATTTTGCTTTAAATTCATTTACAAAGCCTTCAGGCATTATTGAATAGAACAATTCATCTTTGTTTGAATAATATCTGTATATATTTCCAACTGAAATCTTTGCGTTTTTTGCTATTTCAGACATTTTGGCATTAATATAACCCTCGCGCAAAAATATCTGTATAGCAGCATTATCAATTTTTTGCTTAATTTCATCTTTCTTATACTGGGTCACTTTTTTTCACCTGGCCAATAATGAATATGTCATTCACTTTTATTATACCTAACCTGTTACAATTTGTCAAACAGCCCTGCCAGGAGCAATTATGCTTACTTCCTGCTGACCAGCACCAATCCTACAATACAAAGAATAATCCCTAATATGTTCACAGGTTTCAAATGCTCCTTAAATACTGTGATACCCACAGGAATCAGTATCATTGCAACAATAACATTAGCCAGTACGCCGGCTGTACTGATATTCCACCCCGCTCTGAAAGCCAGCAGGAAGCCCATCTCCAATCCTACTATAGCTACTCCGAGGAAAACGCTGGTCCAGTTCAACCTTTTGAACGAATCCAGCATGCCTTCATTGTTCGGATAAAAGGGCAGCACTACCAGACAAGTTATCATTGCGGTTAAATAAGTTACGGCAAGAGATAGCAGCGGATTTGCGTTGTGTGGTATGGATTTTTGAATAAAGTAATAAAAAACATTAGATATTATAGCCAGAATAATTGATACATAATATACCCACATGATTATATCCTCCTGTCTTTTTGTTTGTTATAAATAAACCTCTGTTCCGGTTGATTATGGCATTTGTTTTTCAAAAGCCTTTATCCGAATAGTATCGGCATAATGAATAGACAGTTAATTAATATTAATCCCTGCATTTCTTTAAAACCAAATTTTACATTTTTGTTACAACCCGATATCACAGAACTTTTTCCGGAATTTCCCGTCTAAAAGAATAAGTCAAGAATTCATATAAGCCTGGTAATTTCTATCATAGTAGAATTCATAAATAGTAAGATCGGAAGGAGTCAAAAAAATGAAGTATAAAACAGCTTTCATAATTATATTCTTATTTTCTATCTATGTCTATACAGGTTGTTCAAGCAATGCATCAGATAATTCTGTGGAAAACAGTTTATCTCCCGGCACATCCGCCACCACAAGCACAAACTCAAATATGCCTGAACGTACTTCTCCAGAAGAAGCAAATCAGAATACCGTTTCCTCACAGAATGTGGATAATACCGAGGAGTACGCCTCCGGAATAAAAACAGATACCGGAACATTCAGCGGGGCAATAGACAGCAATTTTATAGAGATCAAAATAAGCGGTGTACCGGATGAAAAAGCTGCAAAAGCATTTATGCTAAGTGAAAATATTAAAGAAGATTTCAAAACAGACGGTTTCGAACCTGGCAATACGGTAAAATTCATCTATATACTCAACCAGCATAACCAACCTGTCATACTGAAAATAGAAAAACTGAATTCACAAAGCATAAGAAGAGAGGAAAATAATAGAAAGACCAAGGCATACCTGCGCCCCGGATCGGATTACTTTATCTATCCAGAAGCCCAGCCCACACTGCTTAGTGCAGCCGTAAGCTTAAAACAGGGAAAGGAAATAAAAATACTAAAAACAGATGGCGACTGGGTAAACATAGAGCAGGAAAAACTCACTGGCTGGATTCCTAAATGGTATATCTCCTCTGATGACAGTACGCCTACAAAACCTGTTTCATCAAAACCGAAAGTACTAACAAAAAATACAGAAGGAAGGCTGTACCCAGACGGAGCCGGAATTAAACTTTTGGAGAAAGGCAGGCTGTTAACTCCGGTTATGCAATGGAATGACTGGTATCAGGTCAAAATAATCGTATATGATATCCCCGCTGTGCAATATGCATGGATACCCATGAAAAACCTGGCTGAGGTTGGCAAGGCTTTATGTATCGAAGGGTATCTCAAAGCAGGCACTCCGGTGCACGAAGTCCCGGAATTTGATGAAGTCTCAGCAAGCCCGGCAAAAGCAATCGGCTACACTATGCCGGTATATATTTCAAATGAAAGAGAAGGCTTTATCCGTGTAAATGCGGCAGGAGGCTGGTCTGCCTGGACCAAAAAAGAAAACCTGGTGTTTGATGCAGATTAATAGGAATAGATGGATTAAAGGCTCAGCTCAACATTCTGAGCCTTTAATCCATCTGAAATCAGGTATAAAACATAATTATTCAAACTTTATTTTTATATGTTGTCTGGCTTCATTCAAGTCAAAGGCTCTAAAATCTGCAAAACTGAAATCCTGCTTATTCGTATATTCTGAAGGGACTGCTATTACATAGCACCCTGCCTTTTTGCCGGCAAGAGCTCCATTGCTGGAGTCTTCAAGTACCAAACATTCACCCGGAGTAACATTAAGCTTTTCTATGGTTTTCAGATAAATTTCGGGATCAGGTTTTCCGTTAATGATCTCGTCCGAGGTTTGTATTACATCGAAATAACTCTCTATTTTCAGCCTGTCCATAATGATTTTCACAAACCTGGCAGGAGAGCCTGTAGCTATTGCAAGCCTGAATCTATTCTCAAGTCCGTGCAGCATCTCAAATAGGCCGGGCATAGGCACAACTTCATTTATGAGCTTTTGTTCAAACGCGTCATCTCTCATCTTTAATATTTCTTCGACAGGTAAGGCCAGACCAAGATCATCTGCGTAAATCTGCATGCATTCCAACGGCTTCCTGCCCATCATTTTCCACAAAGTTTCGTCCTTTACTTCTTTACCAAAGCTTTTAGCAAGCTGCCTTTCAGTATCAAAGTATAGTCGCTCAGTATCTATCATCAAACCATCCATGTCAAAAATAACTGCTTTCATGTTAATCCATCCAGTTCTGTTATATTTAGCCCTTACAATTATATATTCTAATAATGTTCCTGTCTACCGGCCAGAAATATGGGGTACATTTTCTAATACGACCCAGGTTATTACAATTGCCTGTCCTACAACAGTATGATTGCTACTATTACTGTTGCTGCAAATCCAAGCATTACAGGAATCAAATTCTTCCTTGCCAGCTCTACAGGGTCTACTCCGCATATTGCAGCTACAGGAATCACGCTCCATGGAATTATGGTTCCGCCTCCTACCCATATAGTAGTTATCTGACCAAGAGCACCCAAGGTTGCTTTATCAATCCCTATTGCAGATGAAAACGTTTGTGCAAGTGAACCTATTAGCGGCAATCCGGAAAAGCCCGAACCATCCAGCCCGGTAATTCCTCCTATAGTTGCCTGTGTAATCGCTACAGGTATAGTTGATATGGGAATGCTGTTTGACAGGTATACGCCTATATCAGAAAGCAATCCGGTTGCGTTGGCTCCCAGTATTTCTTTAGCCGTACTTTCACTGCCCAGAAAGAAGAACGCGCCTATTACTATAACAGGTGCAAATATTTTGATACCAAACATGAATCCGTCTTTAATATACTCAGCAGTCTTCTCGAGAGAACCGACAAGCTTATGCTGAATCAAAGCAACCGCCGTCATCAGTATAACTGCAGTTCCACCTACAAGAGCTGTTGCATCTCCACCCTTTAAATCATATTTATACATAAGTATCATGTCAGCCAGAAATGCTACCGGTGTAATAACTGCAACAAAGTAAGTTCCTGGTTTTACATTTTCTTTTTTCAAACCCGCACTTGGTTGTGATTTTTGAACAGTCTTATTTTTTAGATCTTTTCTCATAAAAATAAAGGCTGTTAAGACAGTTACAACACTCATTGTAACCCATAAAGGCAAACTCGCCCTCATTATCTCCATAGTGTTTTGTATGCCAGCTGCCTTTGCTGTTATGGAGGGTGCCCCCTGTATAAAGTAATCACTGGATAATCCGATTCCGTGACCGAACAAATTCATCGCAACAGCTGCCCATATGGCAGGTAATCCTGCACCTATCGCTGCCGGCAGCATGATAGCCCCAACCATTGCTACTGCAGGAGATGGCCATATGAACCATGAAATAATCAGCATAACAAAACCAAGCACCCAAAAAGCTATATTTCTGCTTACCATTAACCTCTTTACAGGACTCATCATAAGCTCATCTGCTCCAATATCCTTTAAGGCTTTAGACATTGCAACCACGAGAGATATGATAACTATAATACCCAGAAATTCTTCTCCTGACGCTATCAATGAATTGTATATTACCTGAACTGCTTTTAGCAGATTTCCCGTAAATGCAAATCCGATGGCAAATAAACCGACAATACAAGGTAGTACTATATCCTTTTTAAACGCCATGGTTATGATAACAATCAAAACCATTAATACATAGATTAAGTGTAGCACTCCCAAGTGCATTAAAATAACCCCCTGAATTATGTTATATTACCCTTTCCGAAAAAATACCCAAAGCACCTGCTGCTTTGACTCTTTCATATATCAGTTCTTCATCAGTGGTATACATGCCAAGCGTTTTCATCCGCTCAAAGTATACTGACCCCGAAAACGTATATTTTTTTGACATACCCTCTTCCGTAGCCATAGTCTCTTTTACGTAAGCAATCGCATCACCGGTTGCCAGGGCACCAGGGATCTGAAACAGCGGTTTATTCGCACAAAACCTTACACTGTTATGACCTGCTAAAGTACCAGTTACTATTGCCTCTGTATGACCAACCAGGAGTCCCGCTTTTTCTCCACAGCAAAACAGGTTGTGTATCCCTTGTACCTTTAAGAAATTATCCCTGGGAGCCATTGCAAAGTATCTCATTGAATTACCCAATCCGCCTGCATATGGATCTTCATATCTGGCATTTTCAAAGCCAGGTATCTTCCTAAGATTTTCCAAATCAAAATATGGTGCCATAAGCTTTGCATGTCCTGTATCAAGAAGTATTATGTTATCCTTAAACTCCTTCAATGCATACTGCTGACAGGCCTTAACCCCAAGATGATCTTCCGCAAGCTCCTCGGGTACCGGAATAACAGCAACACCATTCCGATTCAGTTCCATTTGTATTGCTTTTGACAACGACTCTTTATTAAGTTTACAGGAACCGCTCATAGCACCCAGAGAACCGTCCTGTTTCTTACCCACCAGCTCGTCTATTCCTGCCAGACCGGTCAGGCTGATTCTTCCTCCAAAACTATGGCATCTGATTATGCACATAGCACAGCCGTTTCCATATTTAGTGCAGTTTTTTACAGGACCCGCTGTGCCTGTAGCGTCGATATAGACATCCCCGCTGACAGAATTCCCATTACTATCCGTAATGCCCGCTATAGCTCCCTCCTGAATACTCAATTTCTTAATCCTTGTTCTAAAACAGATTTTAATGCCCAGTTCCGACAAATAATTTAGGACTGCT
Organism: Clostridia bacterium; assembly: GCA_026414765.1. Classification (NCBI taxonomy): domain Bacteria; kingdom Bacillati; phylum Bacillota; class Clostridia; species Clostridia bacterium. Next base: position 131,540 of record JAOAIJ010000009.1, read on the forward strand.
CCATGGATTGCGGATATGTCATAAAGGCTTGCATGTCTATGCCCAGGGAATTCAACATCCCTGTGTCTGGAGTTCCCGTCACATAGCCTGAACAGATCACCGCCTCCCATAGCTATCATCTCTTCTGCAGCTGTATACCTTCCGTTATTTCTCATTATACCGCCAACTAAACCTGTGCCAAGCAGCATATCAGTTTTTTCAACCAGAAGAACCTCTGCTCCTGCTTTTCTTGCGCTTACAGCAGCTGCACAGCCTGCCCATCCTCCTCCAACTACAACAATCCCAGCCATAAATCTCTCCCCTGAATAATTTCCTAGTCAATATTAAAGGCGAATGGATTAACCAATCGCCATCTTATTTTTAGTTACATGTTAAGCCAATCTGCTGTGCCAACCAAGCCGGAATCCAAGAGAATTTTCCGCTTTCGGGACCATCCCCTTCCAGCAAGTTTCATTGAATACTCTTATTTCTCAACTTGTTTACTCTTGTCTGGCCTGCCTCTATCATTATTTAGTTTACATAAATAGTACCCTATTGAATTGTTTTGTGTCAATAACTATACTTACCAGTTAACTTAATGCGTTGTGCCAGCTTCAGATGAGATTACATAGTGAAGAAGCCTAATTAAGTTGTTAACGAAATTAAGAAAAGATAAATGGATATATGTCAAAAATCCGGGTTTATCCCGGATTTTTGACATATATCCATTTATTGTAACATTATACTAAAGTTGAGGATTTCTGAAAGAGTCTGCAATATCAGAAAGAACCTGAGCAATTGAAAGCAATTTCTGATCACTGAACCGTTTCCCCACTAATTGTACTCCTATAGGCAGACCTTCACTGGAAAACCCGACGGGAATTGTAACAACAGGACTGCCTGTAACGTTGAAAGGTATTGTAAACCCCATATTTGCAGCAGCATAGTTAACCTCAGTACCATCTACATTTATGCCTTTTTTATAAACAGGATTAATGCCAATATAGCTGTCAGCCTTCATATGAGTAAAGGCAGGTGTAGCAGTAACCGGACAAACAAGTACATCCCAACCCGAAAAAAGCCCTTCTATTTGCTTTACTAGCCCATAACGGATTTTTTCGGCTTCCAGATACTTTTTCATACTCATATCAAAATATTTCTTCCTACCCAGATATCTTGCCAGAAGCCGGAACACGGCCGGTATTTCTGCACCTATGACAGTATAGAAAAATCTGAGGAAAACATTCCTTGCCGCATTAAAATCAAAATCTTCTTTGTTTATCTTTTTTGTTTTTATCCCTCTTGCCTTCAATTTTTCAATAAAACCCTTAATTGCTTGAGAAGTATCGTTTGATGCTGTAAGTCCGCCCGGATTATCAGTCCATGCAACACGTATATTGTTCAGGTCAAAAAGCTGTTCTGTGTTGATATTTACGGGAGCTACGTCGATTTCTTCTTCATCCGGCCCAGCAATAATACTTAAGCCCAATTCCAGATCCCTTATTGATCTTGCCATAATCCCAACCCTCATAAAAGAACGCAAAGTCCCATATGCCTGCTTTCCTGTGAGAATACCGGTATTTGGCACCAGCTTTTCCGTTGGGACAAGGCTATAAATGCCGCAAAAATGCGATGGTATTCTTACTGACCCCAGCAGATCATTACCTATATCCATAAATGACATTCCCGAAGCTACCGCAGCAGCACTTCCCCCGCTGCTTCCACCTGCTGTACGTTCAAAATCCCATGGATTATTTGTTCTTCCGAACAAAGGACTGTCTGTCTGGCAATCCATTGCCAACTCGGGAAGGTTTGTCTTTCCCAGAATAATAGCCCCTGCTTCTCTGAGACGTCTGACAACTGTAGCATCTTCTAAAGGTATATTATTCTCATAAGCTTTGTGGCTTGATGTAGTACGCATTCCTGAAGTCTCGAAAACGTCTTTAATAGTAACCGGAACTCCATGAAGCGGGCCTGTTTTCTTATTCTGCCTGACAAGATCATCCGCTCTTCCGGCCTCTTCGAGTACTTTCTGGCTATCGTATGTAACCACTGCATTAATGTCTTTGTTAAGTTTTGAAATCTGGTTAATAACTGAATTGGCTACATCTACTGACGTAACCCTGCCCTGCCTTATTTTTTCTCCTATCTCATAAGCAGGCTCAAACTTCAAGTTCTGCATAAATAAACCTCCTGTCAAGTATTATAGCTTTAGCATGATAAAAGCGCCATCCATGCACTTTATAGTGAAATTATCACATATAAAAACATAAAGGCGCTTTTCAATTGTTGCTAAATATTATACAAATCTTGCTAAAATGGTTTTATAGGTATGCAGAATTCCATTATGACGTTACCGGTCTCCCTGTCTGTTCTGTAAAACTCCACACAGGGCTTATCATCCGGAAGGTAACCGTTTGTCATCATCCAATAGCCGTATATGTAATCAATTGTTTGAAAGAAAATCCTGCTAAATTCTGCATCTTCTCTCCCAAAGCAATATGAAAGATATCGGCCGTTTGCATTGACTTTTCTGACCCCTGCCACACCATCAGCCTGGATACTTTCCGGAACAGTTATACAAATATCATACCGGCATTCACTTAACGGAATCACTTCGGGACTGTCAAGTGTTATGCCGATTATCTGCATATCGTCATTTACTAAATCCCTGGCTTTTGCCCAAACAAACAACATCTGGAATGAATTCTCTATTGCTGTACTTTTATACTCTTCCGAAAGTCCTACATTGCGTACATATGCTACATTGAAATCCGGCAAGGAAATAACCCGGATTTTTCTATCTATATCACTGTCTTCCTTTCCATGTATACCTACTGCTTCCCTATGACTTAATGCTGAGCTATCTATTAGCTTTCGTCTGCTCATTTTGCTTTTGACAAACTGAGTAGGGCTGGTTTTAAAATACGCTCTAAAAGATCTGGAAAAATCCGAGTGTGAAGAAAATCCAAACTCAAGTGCTATCGCAGTGACAGTGGCACCAGGACTGTATAAAAGCTTGTTAGCTGCCGCTGTCAGCTTTCGCTTCTTAACATAATTGCTTACACTGTCACCCACTATAGAATGAAATATACGATGAAAGTGATATGGTGAAAAGCAAGCTATATTAGCCAGATTTTCTACCGATAGCTCCAAACTTAAGTTATTATCAATAAACTCCAGTACTTTCGTGATACGCTTAATGTATTCACCTCTGTACTTCATTTCTGAATCCGGTTTAATTTTACTCATTCTAATCCCTTCCATAAAATACCACACGAGAGATTTATCTGTGGGTAATCCCTACTCTATCCGTACAATCTGCCCATACTGCTCATTGAAAAACTCCTTGAGCTCTTTATTTTGTGAAATGAAATTTACACTCCCCCCAACCTGCTTTATCTGAGAATACAAATCGATTATTGAACTGAGTACTTCTGTCTCCATTGATTGTAACTCAGCAAAATCAAATACTATATTCAAGGGTTTAATGAAAAGAAACCCTTGAACCGCATTACACAGAGACTTTACATTTAGTTTGTCAAGGTTGTTTTGCATTTTAATATAAAATGTTCCATTATCATTTACGACAGTGAAAGAAGGCGTATCAACGCCAGCTTCTGGCAGTTTTGTACTGTTTCTGCAGTTCTCTGAGGAAACCTTCACATTCTCTACCTTTGCTCTTTTTGCATTTGCTTCTTCCCTCAGTACCTTATCTATTGTTTCTACAAGCCTCGAATATTCTGCAGGCTTTAGTATATAGTTTTTGGCACCGCATTGAAGCGCCATCAGAACCATATGCTTTTGAGCAATGGCACTGACCATGATGATCCTTGCATCAGGATATTCTGCAATAATTTTTTTGACCGCACCTATACCATCAAGATTCGGCATTGTAATGTCCATCATTACCAAATCCGGTCTGTACTTTTCATACTCCTTGAATGCTTGCTCTCCGTCTTCTGCTTCTGCTATGACATTATGACCTGCTTCGAGCAGCATTGTGATTATCTTTTTCCTCATGACTGCAATATCATCAACAACAAGTATATTTGCCACCAGCCATCCCTCCGTTATATCTCAACAATTATTCTATGAATGTTTTTTCTGATAGTATAAATCCTATATTAAGAGTACCCCCGGAAAATCTGATTTCCATATTCCATACATAATATGACGGATATTTTGCCGAACTGTTCTTTGCATCAATAATAAAAGGTTTATCAAGCACTACCAGATCATCAAAACCCTCAAACAAATTTGCAGCATTACCTGTAATTATATTAGTAAATTCCAAAAGCGATTCTTCAAAGTACTTCTCTTTTCCACCATCTTCCGGGATATCGGAGCAAAATGCTTCAAACACACTTTTTGCCAATTCCTCATCATACCCCAGTATTAACCTGCCTTCCACAACACCCCGTAAAAGCGTAAAAACATTATAACCCTTGAGCGAAAGACTCCCTGTCTTGTCCTGCACGATACTGCTTTCCGATACAAAGTCCAGCCCGGTTTGGCACTTGACCTGCTCTTTTGCTATTACGGATACGGGAATCAGTATATCCTGTATTTTAATTCTGGGAGAACACGAATAATTACTAAAAGGTAAAACAAAAAGAAATTCTGTCCCGGCTCCGGCTTCAGTATGAACCGAGATACTGCCTCCCAACTTCTCAACTTCAGCTTTAACTGCAGCAAGGCCCATTCCCCTTCCGGAAAATTCTGTTACACTATCTCTTGTAGAGAAGTCATCACTAAATATCAGTCCCATAATTTCTGCATCAGGTATGCCATATGCCTCACTTCTGCTAAATAACCCCTTACCAATGGCTTTTTCCCTGATACTGTTTACATTAATTCCACAACCGTCATCAAATATCCTGATGCAAAGGTTCTCTTCCTGTACTTCTACACTACAGCCAATATTGCCGTAATCGCTTTTGCCGTGTTCCAACCTGTCATCAGGTAATTCTATACCATGATCCACAGCGTTTCTAAAGACATGAACCAGCGATTTGACAAAGTCTTTATATTTTCCACTGTCAACCAGTACATCCCCCCCCTCAAGGGTCAGAGGGTATACCAGCTTTCCAAGCTTGTCCGAAAGCCCTGTAGTATAATCACAATAAGAACCAAGCATTTCTTTAAACGATCTGTATTTATATTGACGTATATAAGGAAGCATCTGCATATATTCAGATGGTGTCAGCATCCTGGACATCTTTTCCTCTGCCTCTAAAAGTTTGGATTTATCCATAACCGCAATATTGTTCAGACTATAATATGAGCCGTTCAATACACTCTTAATAACGCTCAGGTCTGAATCTATGCGCTCCTGTATCCTTAAGCCGCTGCAAAAACAGGTAACATCTTCAAGAGTCAAGCCGCTTCCCTTGTTTTCAAGTTCATAAAGCCGATCCTCCACATTATGAAGGTATCTCACAGCATTATTCATATGAAACATGCCTAAACTGCCTTTGATAGTATGTATCTTCCTGAAAACCATGTGCATGATTTCATGGACAGATTTGTTCATTGCGAGTATTTCATTCATTTCAACACTGGTAAAGTAACGGCTGCCGCCCAGCACTTCATCAAAATCATTATAATTTGTAATAGCCTTAACTACCATTTTCAAAGAGTTTTTTTCCTGTTCCATCTGTTTGAGGAGGTTATCCCTCTCAGAAACGTCGGTCAGGATTATCAGCATTTTATTTTTAGTTTTTTGAAATGCATCGTTAATAACCTTATATTCGATCTTTATATGTTTGGATCCAAGCTTTGCAAAATCAGGCAAAAGAGGAATCAGAATCTCGCTCTTACTGCTGTCACTATTCTTCAAAATACTGACTAAAGCGTTATCCACTAAATCTTTCTGTTCCTGGCTGCTGCCAGCCATTATAAGGTCTGTGAATTTATGACCCTTTATTCCCTTCTGAAAAATTCTGTCACATTCCATGCTGTATTCGCTTTCAATAGCCAGATCCTCACCGAAAGTAAGAAACCCTTGCCCTGCATTATCCAAAAGGTTTTTCACAGCACTTGTCTTGATCGATACCATTTGCTCCAAAAGCTCGTTTTTCCCGATTTCCTGGTGATAATCTCTTTCAAGAAGGCTATACAAATGCTCAATTTCCTTATGCGATGTCTCAAGCTGCAAAAATCTTTCCTCCAGTTCATCTGACAAACGCTTTTTTTCCAAACCGTTTTTTATGACCTTTACTAAAGCATTATTATCCCATGGCTTTTCCATATAATAATACAGACCAAGTTCATTTATTCCTTTAATTGCATTTTCCTTGTCTGCATAACCTGTCAGGATAATAGTAACGGCCTTGGGGCATCTGACTTTTGCTTCCCTCAGAAACTCCAGTCCATTCATTTTAGGCATTGTAAAATCAGAGATAATCATATCTATTTTATTATGTAAAAGTTCTTCAGATTCAAGTGCGACTACAGGATCGTTACTACATATTACATTACATTTCAGAAACACCTTTATCAATGTGGAAAGAGACCTGGTAATTATACTTTCATCATCCACAACAAGAATGGTACTGCTCATACCGCAGTCCTCCTAATTAGAAAATAAACACGAATAACGCCGATAAAACTATTCTAACATAGAGAAACAATGTTTTAAACATAATTTTAGCGTTATGCAAACTTATATAAATTAGCTGGCACAACAGGCTAAGTTGTTAGAATACTATGTAATGAAGAAAGCATTTGGAGGTAATATTATGTTCCCATATTCTTTTCCATATTTTTTTCCATATTTCTTTCAGCCTGATACCTTCATAACCAGAGCGACATACAAAATTACTATAAACACTGGTACGCGGACGCTCACCCTTTACAAAGACGGCAAGTGGTTCAAATCCTATCCTGTCGCTGTTGGCAAACCGTCTACCCCAACACCCAAAGGTAACTTCACCATAGTGAATAAGGCATACAAGCCGGGAGGGCCATTTGGTGAGCGCTGGCTGGGCCTCAACAAGCCAGGCTATGGTATCCATGGAACAAACAATCCCGGCAGCATAGGAAAGGCTGTGTCAAACGGGTGCGTAAGACTATACAACAATGATATCATTGAACTTTATAATCTGGTGCCCATAGGAACAGCCGTAACCATAATGTAAACATATAAAACCGTCTTTTCTTAACTATGAGGTTAAGAAAAGACGGTTTATTCATACTTTCAGAATTAATTCAACTTGTGTGATAGTTGGTTTAAATTGCGTCCCATTATTCAGTCAATTTGCACAAGCTCGTAATCAAGGCTTCCCAGTTTCAGTTCTTCAGCGTGCTTTAGAGTCACAAACCAATCAATCCCCGGGTATATTATTTTGAATTTATCACTATGCTCCCCGGCACTGTGACTGCAGTTTTGCTGAATGTTATCGTCAAGGGCACTCCCTTTTATTTCAGGTGCATTGTTTACCATATCAACACATGCCTTATCCAGTGCAACAGGATCATAGGAAGCTGCTATCCCGATATCCGGTACGATAGCAGTATCATTAAACCACCAACAGTCGCAGTTGGGTGATATATTCATTATAAAGCTTATGTGGAAAGCTGGTTTATCTTTTATTGCTGCATATGCATACTCAGCTATCTTTTCTGCAGCTATATCGGCAGCCTCATTGAATTGTATGACAGCCGCATCATACAGACAGGCAGATACACACTGTCCACACCCGATACATTTCACCATGTCAATTTGTGCCTTTTTATTATTGAAATAAACAGCATCCTGAGAACAGCTCTTTGCACACTGTCCGCACCCGATACATTTCTCTTCGATCATAACAGGTTTCGAAGAGGAATGCATTTCAAGCTTTCCGCATCTGGAGCCACATCCCATGCCAAGGTTTTTTACAGCTCCACCGAAGCCTGTCATTTCATGTCCTTTAAAATGGTTAACAGTGACTATGATATCTGCATCTGCAATAGCTGTGCCTATTTTAGCAGTCTTCACATGCTTGCAGTCAATTTCAACCTCTCTTTGATCGGTTCCCTTAATCCCATCTGCGATAATAACATTACAACCTACCGATATAGGATTAAAGCCGTTTTCAGCAGCAGTCTGAAGATGGTCAACAGCATGGGACCGCTTCCCTCTGTATATGGTATTTGTATCCGTAAGGAAAACAAGTCCCCCAAGGCTTTTTAAATAATCCGTAATCCTTCTTACATAGTTTGGTCTGATAAACGCTAGATTCCCTGGCTCTCCGAAATGCATTTTTACGGCAGTAAACTTTTTATCAAAAACTATTTTTTCCATTTCCGCCTTTTTCATAAGCTTGTCCAGTTTCTGAAGAATATTCTGATCCGGCCTTGTCCTGAAATTTGTAAAATATACTTTTGATTTCCCCACAACACGCACCCCTCTTTTTTATTTAGCTAAGAAATAAGTTTTGAAATCCCGAGTTCACTTTCTTCCACCAATCTGTCCATAAAACTGCAAAGATCAGTATACACATCTTCTATCTGCTCTTCCGAATAGTCACTTATCCTGTACATAAATACAAACAGCAGGTTTTCCTTACCCGTTTGCTCTATCACCTCCAGTTGGAGTGAAAGAGTCGGAGCAATAGGGGCTCTGCCTGAATGTGCAGCTATATAGTCAGTTTTAAAACCGTCTACTATAATATCCGGATAGATATAGCAATTAACTGCTGTCTGGAAAAAATTCCTGTACCCTCTCGCAGCAAGCCCCATATCCTGCTTGAGTAATGCAAGAGGGTATTTTCTATTTTTTATACATGCAGTATAACTGGTACTGACATCATCTACAAATTCGTTGAAAGGAATATTATCCTCAATCTTAATTCTTACAGGAATGGCACTTATGCAGTTACCGACCAGGCTCTTACGCTTACCTAGCCTGTTGTGAGTATACGTGCCAAGCATTATGTCTTTTTGCCCTGCTGCCCGATATATATATAAAGCCATAACCGATATAAAAAACTTAGTAAGAGATACTCTTTTATTGCTGCAATATTCTTTGATTCTTACAGATAAATCCTTATTAAGAAGAAAAACCTTTTTGCCGCATATCATTGGCCCAGTAAGAGCAGCATACGATGATTCCGGGAAATCTGACAGCATTTTTCCCCAGAAATCCTTTTCCTCCCTAAACTTCTCTGAATTCAAATATTTGAATTCTTCATCCATATAATCAAAATATGAGCATTCTACAGTATCATCTACTGAGATTCCATTCTTCAGCTTTGTATATATCTCGCAGGTTTGCATGGCAAACAAGGCCGCTGACCATCCGTCTGCATTAAGATGATGCAACTTTGCTACAAGACCACATACATCTTTCTTTATTCTTACTATAGCAAAGTAGAAAAGCTTGCTTTCAAGAAGTTTGAATCCTCTTCTGAATTCATATTCCAACCAGTAATCAAATTGCTTTTCCGGATCCTTTTCCCCACTGAAATCATATGAGTCAACTTCAAACTCCTCATACTGCTCAATATATTGAAACGGCTCCCCGTCCTTCTCAATATATTGTATCCGCATACTGTCATTTTTTTTAACAAATATATTCAAAGCCTTTTTGAAAATATCAAAATCCACATCTCCATATATCCTGACATGCCCACCTATGACATCCCGTCCAGCGGTTCCCAGTGAGGGATCATTAATAAAATTCTGCTCATAATCCCAATTCATCCTTTGTGCATAAGTCAGCGGGTAACATTTTATTCCCTTGTAAGTGATCATAACACGAATTCCCCCTGTTGAAACGGATAGTACAGCATCTTCATACCTTAGTGCAAACAAATATTACACACGAATATATTTCCATTTTAATACATTATTTCCTAATCATTGTACATTAATTTCCATAATATGTCTACTTTTTTTATCTTTATCTTGACATACGATACTAATTTATTGTATTCTGTATGTAAATATTTTACATTTATGGTCTGTGTTTTACAATCTATTTGCAAATAATTGTTTTTATCGGAAAATTTGATTCTTTAACTCCCTTTTAGTTTGATTATTCTAATCCAAGAAAAACTACATTGTCGATAATGCATTTCAGAAAAGGATGTGAGCTGATCATGAGAATTGCTATAATATCAGAAGGCTATCTGCCTGAACTAAACGGCGTATGCATAAGTTTGCATGAAAGACTCAAGTGCTTTTCAAGGCTTGGCTATGAGGTACAGGTGTACATACCTGATTACAGCCATTTAAGTGACCAATACCCGGATTACAAGTCTCATTTGGGAAGTGTTATGCCGGGAATTACAGTAATACCCTATCCAAGCAAGTTATTTGCCCCAAGGCGGATGTGTTTTGCAAAACCTAACTCTTTCAAGACTGTTGAAAGCAGTATCAAACTGTTTAGTCCTGACATAATACACGTGGAATGTCCGGAAAGGCTTTTTTCAGGTTTCTTAACAAGGCCTGGGATAGCCCTGGCAAATAGGCTTAATATTCCCGCAACCGCTTTTTACCATACAAACTATATTCCTTGTATAAAAGAATATAGTGGCGGAATCTGCTTTTTCAGTCTCCCTAAAATCGAAATACTGCTGAAAAAGATAGTCGCATGGATTTACAACAGCTATAAACTGACCATGGTCCCTTCTAAAACATCAATGGCCTATCTCAAGAACTGTGGTATAAAAAACTGTATTCAAGGCCGGTTTCTGGGAGTTGATAAAGATAAATTCAAAAACAGAATCCATGATATTGGTATTGAAAAGAAAATAAGCTCACTGCGTAAGAAAACTAAGATTCTATACGTTGGCAGAATTGATAAGGAGAAGCAAATAAGCAATCTTATAAAGGTATTTGATGCTGTAAGAAAGAAAAGTAATAATAAATGCGGTTTTATAATAGTTGGTGGGGGTGAAGAAGAACAAAAGGTTAAAACCTGGGCCTCAAAGCATGATGATGTAGTTTTTGCCGGACCTGTAAGCAATAGTGAGACAAGTCTGTATTATTCCATAGCCGATATATTTGTTACTGCATCTCCCATAGAGAATTATCCCCTTACAGTATTGGAAGCAATGGCAAGCGGTATCCCTGTAGTAGGCCCTGATCAGGGAGGAGTGGGTGAACTGATACAGCATGGCAAAACCGGCTTGTCGGTTAAACCTTACAGCGTAAAAGCTATAGCAGACTCTATATTACAACTTGTAAACAATGCAAGTCTGCGTAAGGAAATGAGCAGGAATTCCCTGCTGGCAGTAAATGATTTCTCATGGGAAAATTCAGCACTAAAAATGATAAACGTATGGCAGAGTTTACTTAGAGATAAGGGAAAAGTACCAGATATGGACTATGTAAGCCAATCAGCCGGAATCCAGCTTTAATGATTCAGTAATAATTAATAGTTAAATAAATTGTCTATCTGATAAGATAAATAATGCTGCCTAACAAAGAAGCAAGTCCTAACAAAATAATAGACTTGTTGAATCTGTCGGTTTTGCGCCTGTGCCTCAATATATTGAATATCATGGCTATGGTACAGAGCAGGAAAAGTAATATCATTAGAATGAATGAATACCTCAGGAGGTCCTCATCCCAAGTTTTGCGAAGCTTAACATTAAATAGCCTGTCAAAGAAGTTTTCCACTCTTGGCTTAGCTTCTGAAATAATAAATACTACCGATATGATGATAAACCAGCCTATTATCCCGGTCCATTTCACCCATTTGGTAAGCATGTCGGGTCCCTTGCGTCTTTCAACAAAAATCCGCCTGTTTCCACTCATCTAATCACCCTCAGCATTTACTATTGAATTAGCTTGATAATTTTTGCCGATAGAAGATTTGCATAAAAGTCAAATACAATCCCATTATATTCTAGTCTCCAAATTATAGTCAACTATATCTTAACCATTAATATAATAAACGGCTATTCTTCATAAATAAGAATAGCCGTATCTCATGTAACTAAATATACATTTCTTTCCTCAAAGCAGCAACATCTTCACTTTCAAGGTATTCATCATAAGTCATCTGCCTGTCTATCAAGCCCTTAGGTGTTATCTCAATAATCCTGTTGGCTACAGTTTGGACAAACTGGTGGTCGTGAGATACAAAGAGAATAGTTCCTTTAAAGTTTATCAATCCATTATTTAAAGCTGTAATGGACTCCAAATCCAGATGGTTTGTGGGTTCATCAAACAGAAGCACGTTGGCACCGGAAAGCATCATTTTTGAAAGCATGCAGCGGACTTTTTCACCACCGGAAAGGACACAGGCCTTCTTCAGTGCTTCATCACCTGAAAACAGCATCCTGCCCAGCCACCCTCTAAGGAAGGTTTCCGTCTGATCTTTTGAGAACTGCCTGAGCCAGTCTACAAGATTCAGGTCTACTCCTTCAAAAAACTCGGAATTATCCTTAGGAAAATACGCCTGTGACGTTGTGACACCCCACTTTATACTACCGCTGTCAGGTTTGATTTCCTCCATCAATATTCTAAACAAAGTAGTTTTTGCCAGTCCGTTAGGGCCTACAAACGCAATTTTGTCACCCTTGTTGACCATAAAACCTACATCATCCAATACCTTTTCTCCTTCTAATTCCTTGCTTATTCCTGTTACCATCAGGAGATCATTCCCCGCTTCTCTTTCAGGCTTGAAGTCTACAAAAGGATACTTGCGGGATGAGGGCTTAATATCTTCCAATGTAAGCTTTTCCAGCAGACGCTTACGTGAAGTCGCCTGTTTTGACTTTGAAGCATTGGCACTAAAGCGCTGAATAAACTCCTGCAATTCTTTTATCCTCGCCTCAGTCTTTTTATTCATATCCTTCATCTGCTGAAGTGCAAACTGGCTTGATTCATACCAGAAATCATAGTTGCCGACATAAAGCTGTATCTTGCCAAAGTCGATATCTGCTATGTGAGTACATACCTGGTTTAGAAAATGTCTGTCATGTGATACAACTATTACAGTATTTTCAAAGTTAGACAAAAAGTTTTCCAGCCAGGTTATAGAAGAAATATCAAGATGGTTGGTAGGTTCGTCCAACAAAAGGATGTCCGGATTACCAAAAAGAGCCTGGGCAAGAAGCACCCTTACCTTCTCGTTTCCTTCCAGCTCCATCATTTTTTTGCTATGGAGATCCTCACAAATACCAAGGCCGTTTAACAGTGTAGCTGCTTCCGATTCTGCTTCCCACCCGTTTAGTTCCGCAAACTCTCCTTCAAGCTCAGATATCCTTATCCCATCCTCTTCTGAAAAATCAGGCTTGGAATACAATATTTCCTTCTCATCCATTATTTCACAAAGTCTTTTATGTCCCATAATAACTGTCTTTAAGACTTCAAATTCATCAAACTCAAAGTGATTCTGTTTAAGTACGGCAAGCCTCTTACCGGCTGGTATCACTACTTCCCCCTTGTTCGCTTCAATTTCTCCGGAAAGTATCTTTAAAAAAGTTGACTTACCCGAACCATTGGCTCCAATAAGTCCATAACAATTACCCGGAGTAAACTTTATATTTACATTCTCAAACAGTACACGTCCCCCATATCTGAGAGATATACCATTAGTACTAATCATATACTTAACCTCCATATTCTAAAGTGCCTGAAATATTTTCAACCGGGCACACAAAAGCATACCGCAAACAAAATAACATTATAACATACACTGATATTAGCCGCAACAGATTATGCTATCTGGGTTACATATTTTCCTTAACATCCATGTCATAGAATTTCATAATTCTATTGATTTTAAATTCTACATATTGTATTCTATAGAAAATAAATAAGACAGTTCGAAACCATCCTGTCTATAAATAAAACTATGGGCCTGTTTCCGGTAATATCCGACAGTTTTTACCGGAGGAGTACAAATGTATATAAGGACCTTTAGGTCCTTTTTATTTTTCTGATTAATTTTTCATTAATAATCAGAACAGAAAATAAAGCTCAGGCAATCTGATTATCCGGGATGGTGCTATTAACATGGGAGGCGTTTTCTAATGAATGAGAAATTGAGATTTATGACCAGAGCTGCTGTAATAGCTGCTATGTATGCGACACTGACAATAGTTCTAGGCCCTTTAGGATCTGAGGTCATACAGGTAAGAGTATCGGAAGCACTAACAATATTACCTTTTTTCACATCTGCAGCAATTCCAGGCCTTTTTGTCGGATGTATAGTTGCCAATGTAATCATAGGAAATGGGATTTTAGATATCATATTCGGCAGTCTGGCAACTCTTGTCGCCGCTTTCCTCACATACAAGATGCCCAAAAAGTTTCTGGCCCCCCTTCCGCCGGTAATCATAAACGCTTTAGTTGTAGGTATTATGCTTGGGTATCTATTCGGCACCCCGTATTGGTTTGCAATTCTGACAGTGGGAGCCGGCCAGCTTATTGCATGTTATGTTTTGGGGTATCCTTTGTTAATGGTTTTGGAAAAGTATAGGAATAGATTTTTTTAGTTTTTACAGTTTTTTATCACAGGAACTTTTTGATAAACTATTTAAATCTTAATAAAAAGTTGACAAATTATGATATCTTATTTTTTTAGTTAAGTCGCACCCGAAGATAATTGTTATTTTCAGGTGCGACTTACTTATATTTCCAGAGGATTTTCCCATATTTTATAGAATAAAGGTTTATACATAATTCCCTAAAAATGTTGCCTTGAATGTACTTTTGTCTCAAAAAAGGGGGGATACTATGCTTAACACAGGAAAATCACCGGCAATAATTTTTTTTAGTGCAAGATCTAGAGCAGTCAAAACCTTGCTGATATTTGTGCTGCTATCAATTGTTTTGACAATAATAAGCCTGAAGAACTTCCTGCTTTTCCACAGTGTTGTTGAATTGATAGGGATGTTTATTTCTTTTACCATTGCAATAATAGCATACAATACATATCATATTACACAAAAGCAAAGGCTCACATTTTTAGGGGCCTGCTACTTCTTCATTTGTATTATAAACTCTTTTCATTTGCTTACTTTTGAAGGTTTAGGTATATTTAGCATTAATACATCAGATCTCAGTACTTATTTTTCTACCGCTTCAAAGCTGCTTGAAAGCTTGTCTCTGTTATTTATACCATTACTCTTCAAGTCAAGAAAATTTAGCTTGATAAAGCCTACGACTATTTTATCAATATACGCATTTGTATCAGCATTATTGGCTGTTAATGCATATTTTCACGTAACGTTTGAAACTAGGGCATTGGGAGATACTCAGTTTGTATTTGCAAGACAACTGCATGACTTGATAATAACATTAATTATGCTCACAACATTAGTATTGTTATTTTCGAAGAAATACATAAAAAATGAAAAAATCTTCAATTATGTGATCCTATTCGTAATAATAAAAATCATTGCCCAGTTGTTCTTTATATATCACAATAATTCTACTGATATGTACAGCTCGATAGGACATATCTTATGGCTGATATCTTTTTACTTTATTTACAAGGCACTTATAGAGACCAGTTTGAGAAGGCCCGTCAGCATCTTATTCACAAACCTTAATGATACAAATGCAGAACTAGAAAAGATAACCATGCAACTACAGGAGACCAATCAAAGATTACTCCGGGAAAACATGGAACGCAGACAGACAGAACAAAAGCTTTCTCAAAGCAAAAAACGCTACAAGCAATTGGTAGAACTCCTCCCAGAGGCCTTGCTCCTGCACTGTGACGGTATAATAACCTTTGCAAACACTTCTGCCCTAAAGCTTTTTGGTGCATCAATCCTTGAGGATATTGTCGGAAAACATATACTGGACTTTATTCCTGAAAACCTACACGAAGCTTCAGTCCGCAGTATGATTGACATCAATGATCCCGGATATCTTTCACATTCAGATGAAAAGGAATTTATCCGATTGGATAGGACAACAATTTTTACTGAAGTAATTGCCGCACCTGTAACAGACAACGGAAAAACTTCAGTAATGATCATTGCACGTGATATTACAGAGAGAAAAAAATCAGAGGAACTGAAAAGGAGCGTCTATGAAAAAAATGTTCTGTTGAATAAAACCATTGAAATGGACAGAATAAAAACCGAGTTCTTTTCAAACATATCTCATGAGTTGAGAACACCGCTAAATGTAATATTAAGTACCCTTAAGCTGTCATCCAAATATCTGGGTAATAATTTCTCTGTTGATTATGAAAACAAGATGACCAAGAATTTCGGAATAATGAACCAGAACTGTCTCAGATTATTAAGACTTGTCAACAACCTTATCGATGTGACAAAAATTGATGCCGGTTACTTGAAGCCTTATAAGCAAAACTGCAATATTGTGAGTATAATAGAGGACATTACACTCTCTGTAGCTCAATATGTAGAAAGTAAGGGTATTTCACTCTTGTTTGATACTGACGTCGAAGAAAGAATACTTGCATGCGACCCTGAAAAAATCGAAAGGATAATCCTCAATATTCTTTCCAATGCAACCAAGTTTACAAACCGGGGTGGAAGCATATTTGTAAACATATGTGATAAAGAGACCAGTATTATAGTTTCGGTGAAAGATACCGGCATTGGAATTCCGGAGAACAAGCAAAGTGAAATATTCGACAGGTTCAAACAGGTCGACCAGTCATTGACCCGGAACTTTGAAGGCAGCGGAATAGGTTTATCCCTGGTGAAGTCACTGATAGAAATGCATGATGGAACTATAACGCTTGAAAGTGAACCGGGCAAAGGAAGTAATTTTATAATCGAAATTCCAGTAAAGCTGCTTGAAGGTGATAATTCGATTCTTGCTGATAACAAAAACAATACCCAGGACTCGCGTGTAGAAAGAATAAAAGTAGAATTTTCCGATATCTATCATAATATATGATAGATATGGAAATATGTTTTTAAGTATCCTCCTATTTGCAAAACTACTCATCAAACCAAATCCTTAAAGCTGTTTTTCTCTCTTGTAAGTATTTGTGTAGCCTTGACAGCCTGTTCACAAAAATACTCCTGGCTGTTTAAGGGTTTCTTCCCGCGTTTCTGCACCTTTCTGTAGTTGCCGTCCATATCAAGTATTCTCGCTTTGACATTATCTTTCATATATACATCCAAAATATCCTTTACAGTCTTGAATACATTCCTGTCTTCCAAAGGAAAAAGCAATTCGACCCTCCGGTCCAGATTACGACCCATCCAATCTGAGCTCGACAATAGCATAAGCTCATCTCCGTCATTATAAAAGTAAAAAATCCTGCTGTGTTCAAGAAACCGTCCTACAATGCTTCTCACAGTTATGTTTTCACTCAACCCCTTCACTCCGGGCTTTAAACAGCATATTCCCCTTACAATAAGGTCAATTTTTACACCTGCACATGATGCTTTATATAATTCCTTTATTATCTTATCATCTACAAGAGAATTAATCTTTGCTATAATGCGCGAGCCTTTTCCGTTTCTTGCATTTTCTGCTTCGCGTTTTATCAATGAAGCGAACCTGTTTCTTAAATTCACTGGAGCAACATCAAGCTTGTACATGCTTGAAAGTCTGGAGTAGCCCGACAGCATATTGAATATCGCGGATGTGTCCGCACCTATATACGGATCTGCCGTTAATAGTCCGATATCTGTATAGAACCTTGCAGTAATATCATTATAGTTACCGGTTCCAAGGTGAACATACCTTTTGATACCATCTTCCTCGGACCTTACCACCAAAAGCATTTTACAGTGAGTCTTCAATCCCACAAGTCCGTAGATTACATGGCATCCAGCCATTTCCAGACGTTTTGCCCATATAATATTATTCTGTTCATCAAAGCGGGCTTTCAACTCCACAAGCACTGTTACCTGTTTGCCGTTCTCTGCAGCCTGTGCAAGAGCCTCAACTATCGGTGAATTCCCGCTTACCCTGTACAGGGTTTGCTTGATTGCCAGGACTTTAGGGTCGTATGCAGCACATCGTACCAGTTCTACTACAGGGTCAAAGGATTGATACGGGTGGTGCAGCAGGATATCCTTCCCTGAAATCGCACTGAAGATATCATCTTTGTCGGCAAGTTCCGGCACAGGCTGGGGTTGATACGTAGAATATCTTAAGTGGTCATACTCAGGTAAGGAGCTTATTTTCATCAAAAAAGTAAGGTCTAGGGGTCCGTTTATTTTATATACATTCCCGACAGGTACCTCAAATTCTTCCTTAAGTATGCTCAGTAAATTTTCATCCATTTCTTTCTCAATCTCAAGACGTATTACCATACCCCATTTTCTTTTCTTGATAAATTCCTGAATTGCTTCAAGAAGGTCTTCCGCATCCTCCTCATCCAGTCCCTGGTCGGTATTTCTTGTAACCCTGTAGCACGCAATAGTTATCACCTTATGCCCTGTAAACAGAGTATCTATATTCATTTTCACAATATCCTCCAGAAATACAAAGCAGTCCTTGGAATTTTCTGACGGAACTCTTACCAGTCTGTCAAGTACCGAGGGTACTTGTACCATTCCGAAAATAATATCGTCCTCACCCTCTTCATCCTCATTCTCAAGAAGCAGGGCGATATTGAGACTCTTATTCAGAACCAGAGGAAACGGTCTGCTTCTGTCTACAACTACAGGTGTCAATACCGGATAAACCATTTCCTTATAGTACTTATCAAGGTATGCTCTTTGCCTGTCATCGAGATCCTTTTCCTTCAGAAAAAGAATCCCCTCCTTCTTCAATTTTGGTATCAGCGATCTGTTATAGCAATTATACTGGTCATTTACCATCTTCTGTGCCCTTTGAGCTATATGACCTATCTGTTCGTTTGGAAGCATACCGGAAGGGTCAGGCTCGTTGAAGGATGCCCTCATCTGATCGTACAGAGATGCTACTCTGACCATGAAAAACTCGTCCAGATTCGAGCTGACTATGGATAGAAACTTCAATCTTTCAAGTATCGGATTTTCATTATTATTTTCACTTGCTTCCAGAAGCACTCTTTCGTTGAATTCAAGCCAGCTTAATTCCCTGTTAAAGTAATTCTTACTTATCTTGTTATCACTTTTACTCATACTATCATCTCCTTTGCTTCAGAACGGGCCTATACCCCATAACTTCTTCAAAAAAAGTAACGTTTACCGCAAAATTCCATTCTTCAAGAAGCATATCCTCGGAAGACCACGCATTGAAATGAATTTCCTTTTCCGACGTGAGAACATCCACCTTTTTTATTTTCCGCTTATGAGAAATATCCAGGGCTTCAGCAATCCTTAGTATGGCAGCAAGCTTTGACACTATTATCTGATCCGCATCGTCCAGTATCCTGTAGTTCTCGTCTGTAGGCTTCGGTATGTCATGGCTGTGATACCTGGCAATATTGGCTACCAGGCTGAGCTCCCTGTCAGAAAACCCCATGATATCCTGAAAACGTATTATATTATAGGAGTGTATATCATGGCCGCTCAGGTTTACATACTTACCTATATCGTGCAGTATTGAGGCAGCTCTTAAATACAGCCGCTCTCTTTCTCCAAGCCTGTGTATCTTTTTCATCTGGTCATATATTGAAAGGGCATGCTTTTCGATATATTTGCAGTGCTCTTTATCAATAAAATATTTAGCACCTATGTGCCAGACGGAATTAATAATATCTTCGACCGCTTCCCGCCTTCCCGGCGTATCGAGCCACTCATCGACCATATCAGCAAGGAGTCCGTGCCTCAAAGATCCCATAGGTGCATTTATTCCTTCTGCTTTTGTCATTTTTAGCAGGCTGTTGAACAGGATAACCGATGGCAAGAATATTTCTGCCTGATTTCTTGTGAACCCAAACTCCTTGATCAATTGTGAAGTAGTCAAATTACGCACTTTCAGATACAATTTCTTCAGAGCTTCCTTATTTATATAGTTATTCCCCGGATTTTCACCTGTGTCAGGACATAGATCTATAATTGTTTTCAGTTCCCCTCCCAAACCTATAAAACTGTTAATATTCATTTCTGACAAAAGGGGTTTTAAAAAGTCAAATCTGCTCTCTATAAACTCTTCCATTACCTGAGGAAAGTCCAGTGTTTTCTTTTCAAGTTCTGCCAGAATCTCCCTCAAACGCAGAGATCCTACTTTTATATACTCGGTAAATCTAAGGCTTCCCTTGCTGTATACGGACATCTCGACTCCGCCGGAGCCTATATCCACCATTAGCGTTCCCTTTTCATTTGCCGATTTCAGGTTGTTGATCAGTCCCCTTACTGCCTTATACATAAGAAAACGTGCCTGAGCATTGTTAATAACCTCTACTTCCAGGCCTGATCTTACTCTTACCTGTTCAAGTACATACTCTCTGTTTTCAGCCTCTCTAATCCCGCTTGTGCTTGCCGCACGGTAGTTTTTTATTTTGTATTGCTTCATTATACTGTAAAAACCTGAGAGTGTATCACATAATTCATGTATGGATGATACCTGTATCCTACCAATAGCAAAAGTATCTCTACCGATATGTGTCGGTTTATACAAGTCCTCCAGGAATGTTACCTTTCCATCCCGTGTTACCTGTGCTATAACCATTCTTATTGCATTTGAACCTACATCAATTGCTGCAATAGTTTCAAAATTATGTTTTGGCATACCTTTGCTCCCCTTTGATAAAGAACCTCATGTTCAAATCGAAAACTTTACTGCCTGATAAAAGTTCATACTCAGCTTGCATCTAATCAAATTATAACATTTTATTATGTCAATCTGAACACATAAAGTAGAAATTAACAAATATTATCAATCTCTGCTTTTTTGAATATTATGATACTAAGAGGTTTTACAAGAAAGCAGGTAATATTAATTATGAGTTTGTCAGACTCAAATCCTCCTAGTTTTTTAGATAAGTTAAGAAATGATTCCGGAGTAGACGAGTGTAAAAAATTCTTTAGCAGTCTGGTACGGAAGAATACAAGAAAATCATTACGCCTCATAAACGATGAGCAGCTAAACTTCTCAACGCTTTTCGCACTTCAACCGGTTATAAGAAAGCACGGTCTTTACCGCTACTTGACAGTCAGAAACAAAAATGCCCTCAATATTGCTTCTCAAATACGGGCTGTAAAAAATGGCAGTGAACAAAACAAAGCACGCAGTCCAATGCCAATGACCCATTATGAACTGAAGTGGATGCTGGAGACAGGATACAGGGATGACGGTTTAAGCAATGAATACGGTGAGGTGCTTGATTCTGTTTCAATACTGCTTGCCAGGCAATATAAGGATAAAGCAGCTCTGAATATAATAGCTGAAATGCTGTTCAACAGGTATAGAAACAAAGCTTTTATTTACGATCTGGCGTGGGGCTTGCTTGAATCATCCAACCCGGATTGTCTGGTTTTAATAGCAGAAAGGCTGAATTCAGATGTCTCCTCTGATGTGGAACTTGCAAGAAAGCTCCTTAGCTTCATACCATGTATGAATTCAAATACCGCAAGAGAAAATAAAAAGCTGTATCAGGCCGTTTCAAGCTGGATACATGAAAACTACCCGTTCCTTTATTATACAGGTGAAGGATTTCAACAAACCAGCAATCCTGTGCCATATGCCGTTTCCTATGAGGCTAAATACCTTTGTAGGCCTGTATATCCCGAATCAGGCAAAATAAAGGATCCGCTGGGAGAAAACGAAAATAAACTTCTGAGTGATATTAAGGATCTGGATAGCACTAAAAAGTCATTACTGGCAAATTATTCGTATAGGCTATATTGTCAAAACATATACTGGTGGAATAAATGGCTGACCTATCCCGTTGCTGAACAGGTAAGAATTGCAGAAACGATGACAGGAGGATTGCCATGATAAGTATTTACGGCAGCATTATTGACTTTGATACTTTTACAAATAAGCATCAGCTTGCTGGTTTGAAAAGAAAAATTATTGAAATATTATACTCAAGCAGAGAGGTATACAGGTATGACAGCGAAAACCAGTTACTATTCGAACTATCTTTGAGGAAAAACATTATAGATGCTTCCTTGGCACTCTACCGGAGCAGGTTTTCTTTTAAGGTTTTCCGCAAATCCGTATGCAATGAGGATTATTGGATACGTACAGAAGAAGGCGGTTTTTTGCTAAAAGATAATGCAGCACCCTACGACGCAATACGCGATATTTATACAAACAGCTTCAGATACGGCACCGAGTGCTCAACAGCAATAGTCATCATCTATTATGGAGCACTGGCAAACCTTTTTCCGAGTGGACTTTTTAACGACTTTTTCCCCAAAATCTACCTTATGAACTGGCAGCACCTTGATAACCGTTTGGGAGTTACACATCAAAGAAAAGTCATTGATTATCTGCCCGGTGACTGCAGATATTTTAAAAATCCTGATGTAGATCCTCTTACCCCGGAGTGGCAGGGAGAAAATGCTATAGATTTGGGTGACGGTACATATTATGGACATGGAATAGGTATAAAAACTGTAGATGGAATAATAGAAGCCCTGAACAGACATCGAAAGGAAGGTTCTGAAACACCGGCATATTTAGTGGACTCTGCCACACGTCTGAATATGAGATATCTGGCAAATGTATACAACAGTACTGTATTACCTGTTCAAGCGGGTATATAAAAAGGGACTGCTCCATTTTCAGGAGCAGTCCCTTTAGTATTTTAAAGCTTCTCAATATTCTTTCCTGAAGCCTTTCTCATATCAAGCCCTGCCTTATCAAGCATTGCTTTAACTTTTTCATACTCCAAAGGCCTCTTTATCTTAAGTGTTGTGGTTTTTATCAAATCTTCTTCCGAAATAACAAAATAGCGTATGATTTTGTACTGGGGAATAGTCTTGTTTATGTCTCTGATAGCTGCATCAAATACCGATGCAAGTTCTTTGTCCGCAGGTATGCTTCCCCTCTCGTCTGCCAATTTTTCCTTGTCCACAACCAGCTTTGCACATATCTGGATATCACCGTCAGGAGCGACATTCCCCCATACAAAGGAATCCTTTACTCCAGGTATGTTATTAAGCAGCACTTCATATTCTTCAGGGAATGCTTTTTTTCCGTTTGTCAAAACGATCATTGACTTGGCACGGCCGGTTATCCTTATAAATCCGTCTTCATCAATGGTACCCAGGTCTCCGGTCCTGAGCCAGCCGTCAGCGGTAATTGTTTCAGCTGTGGCATCGGGATCCTCATAGTACCCCAGCATTATATTTCTTCCACGGGTGATTATTTCTCCCATTCCATTTTCATCGGGTGAATCAACCGCTACCTCTATACCAGCCATCGGATATCCTATAGTCCCCGGAACATTTACAAAATCGTTATTGGCTGCTACCACCGGAGAAGCTTCCGTAAGTCCGTAACCCTGCAACAGCCTAAAACCTATCCTATCAAAGCCTACAACCACCTCTGTATCTAATGGCGCAGCTCCTGATACCGCCAGTCTCAAGCCCGGTCCAAGCTGATCAAACACACTCTTGAACAGCTTTCTTCTTATATCAATTCCGATTGAACGCAATAAGTCCGATACTTTTATTAATAATGCAAACAATTTCTCCTTGCCGGATTTTTTTATTCCATCCTGTAGTTTTCTGTACATAGCTTCAAATATAGCCGGAACAGCTACCAATACAGTAACGTTATACTCACGAAGATTTTGTGCTATATGTCTGATTCCATCACAGTACGCAATACAGACACCACTGTGCACCATAAACATCAGTCCTATAGTATTTTCGAAGGTATGATGAAGGGGTAATAGCGATAAATGGACATCCCCGGGCCCAATCGCGATTATCGTACTTACTGCGGTAACATTTGAAGCCAGGTTCGAATGCGACAGCATTACACCCTTTGATGTGCTTGTTGTCCCCGATGTAAACAGGAGAACATGCATCTTTTCTTTATCAATCTGAATATCTGTAAAGGATTTATCCCCTGCGTCCAGCATTTCCTTCCCTTTTCTTATCAGTTCGGGCACAGATAGGAACTTGGAAGCATTTTCAGGCACCTCTACAAGGTTTTCCATACAGATAAAATACTTTATTCTATCATTCTTCTTCTCTATTTCCAGCATCATATTGTGGTAGGCAGGGCTATAGAATATAGCTTCAACCTTGCCCCTCCCGATTAGGTTTTCCACCTCATTCTGGGGGAGGTATTTATCCATAGGTACTGCTATTCCCGTGCCGTTTATCACAGAGAAATAACATACGCCCCACTCATACCTGTTTTCACTTATAACGGATATACGGGTATCCTTCAGACCAATAGATATCAAGGCTGTACCCAGACAGTCGATTTCTCTGTCAAACTCCATAAATGTCTTACCTGTAATCCTGCCATCCTTATCCTTGAACTTGAAAGCGGTAGTATTTCCATACCTGTCCGCACTTCCTTTCACAAGCTCCCTGAGGTCATTTACCTTTCTGGGTTCATAGTAGCCCGTACCTTCGACAACTCTCCTACCGTCCTTATCGGTAATATTCACACCCTTTTTCATGCTAACCTCCTCTTAATCTCCCGGCAGGCCATTTAGTTTATTATATGACCAGGTAATAATTATTATTAATTAAATTATACTTGTAAAAAGAATATTTGGCAAGGCAAATACCAATTAACCTTCCATTAATTGCTAATAAAATACAGGTATGAACCGTTACTTTTTTATTCTTTAGTACACGTTTATATCCAATATATATTTAAAGCACCTTCTTGTGAGTACGGACAAGTTCAGATATTCTAGTCAGATAAGTTTCACTGATTTGCATTTTTACATTGAATTGAATCAATATAAATGATACATTAAGAATTATTAAGGGGTACCATTTCTTAGTAAATAATAAATCATATATACAAAAGGAGGCATATAAATTGTCCAATAAAATAATAAAACTGACATTCGGAGAGGAAGTTGCCAATGCTATATCTCACGGAGTAGCATCACTGGTAGTCTTATGCTCACTTCCTGTCGCCGCTGTTATTGCTTACACCAAAGGCTCAATAACAGATGTAGCTGGCGTGACTATATTCTGTATCTCAATATTCATGATGTTTTTGATGTCGACTTTGTATCACGCCATGCAGCATGACACAAAGCATAAGGTAGTTATGAAAATACTTGATCATATTTTTATATACGTTGCCATAGCAGGTACATATACTCCTATTGCACTATCTGTCATAGGTGGATGGCAGGCTGTAGTCATGCTTGCGATACAATGGGTAATGGTACTGTTTGGTATCCTTTACAAGTCTATTTCAAGACGTTCCATGCCTAAGATATCACTTGTCATATATCTGGTTATGGGCTGGACTATCATAATATTCATGCCCTTATTCATAAAAAATGCCAATCCCCCTTTATTCTGGATGATTTTTGCAGGAGGCATTTTATACTCTCTTGGAGCTGTATTCTATGCAAAAAAAGGGTTCAAGTACCACCATATGGTTTGGCATATTTTTGTTTTTCTCGGAGCGCTGACACACTTTATAGGAATATGCTTCTATATGTATAAATAGCATAAAAACAGTAAGGGGCTGAGATAAAATTTTCTCAGCCCCTTACTGTTTTTATGCAGTCTGATTTCACATATACTCCCGTCTTTGTCAGATACTCTCTCTCTGCATATTGCATTTATTATCACCTGCCTGTATAAGCAAGTAACGGGCTTGAACCAGCCTACTTAGAATTTTACCCATTCTACATAAAATTTGTCAGGTTTTAGTCAGATTATGGTGAAATATTACTACATTTGTGATATAATAGTAATAATTAATAAACACCATTTCATAAAAATTACGCTTTCAGTATTTATATGTCATGTCTTAATAACCTGAAAAACATTATTAACCAAATATTTATTCATTATTATCAAATTTATAGCTGCCTAATAGTGGTATTTCATTAATAAAAGGAGTGCATTGTATGAATTTTCATTTTTCCAGCAGAAGCACTAAAACTATTTCCCTTTTAACATTGGTAATATTTCTTGCCCTGATATGCAGTCCGGTAAAACTTTCATCCGCTGCCGATTCAAACACCGGTGAGGAGCTGGTTTTGAAACTGGCACCCAACAAAAGCATCAGCCAGGTTGTGACAAAATACAAGGTTACCGTTGCAGAAACCATCAAGGAACTTGGTATTTATAAAGTCAAGCTTCCCAGGGATGCTAAAAAGGAGGATATTCTGAACAGCTTAAAATCAGACCCTCTTGTTCAGCATTGCCAGCCAAACTATAAATATGCTGCAAGTTCCGAGGCAGAGTACGAGCCAAACGATCCGGATTATGACCTTCAGTGGGGTCTTCCTAAAATCAAAGCAAATCAGGCCTGGGATGCCGCCAGGGAAAAAAGCACGGTAACTCTGGCAGTTTTGGACACCGGGGTGAATACAAGCCACCCGGATCTGGCAGGAAGGTTTGTCAGCGGGTATAATACGATTTCCAACAGTGCAAATGTAAGCGATGATAATGGACATGGCACACATGTTGCCGGTATTGCTGCTGCTATAAGGAATAACAGTAAAGGAATAGCGGGAGTCTCAAATAAAATCTCCATAATGCCGATCAAAGTTCTGGATTCCACAGGTTCCGGCTATACCACAGATATTTGCGAGGGTATAGTATGGGCTGCCAACCGGGGAGCAAAAATAATCAACCTTAGTATGTCTGCTCCCGGTAAGGATGAATTCCTGCAAAGTGCTATCGACTATGCATATGATAAAGGAGCAATAATTGTAGCTGCAGCGGGCAATTCAAATACGGACACGGCTTACTATCCTGCTGCCCTGAATAATGTCATTGCAGTTTCCTCTTTGGATACCTCAGGCTTTAAGGCCTATTCATCAAATTACGGTACATATATCGATCTGACTGCACCGGGAGTCAATATCTACAGTACAGCCTCAGACGGAAAATACGGCTATATGTCGGGAACATCCATGGCAGCATCTTTCGTATCTGCCGCAGCTGCTTACTTGTGGAGCCTTGACAACACATTAACCGCTGAAAAAGTCGAGCAGACATTGAAGGACTCTGCCACCGACATGGGATATTCAGGGAAAGACACCTATTACGGATACGGTCTTATAAATTTGCGTAAAGCTGTACAAGCTTATGCCGTAAATCCTGCTCCACCCGATGCGCCTGCTCAAAATCAGGATGCGGGACAAAATCAGAACAATAATTCAAGCCAGACTCAGAATCCTGTAGAAATTCCAAGTCCGGCTCCGGCCATAGATCCAAATCAGAATACTCAACAGACTCAGAATACAGGCACTACTCAAAAAAAATACGCAAACATAATATACTACTTATCCGAAGATGCCAGTGTTACAATACAAATATTTGATTGTCTGGGCAAACTTATAAGAGTTATTGAAAAAGATGCTTTTAAACCCGCAGGAATCAACTCATGCCAATGGGATGGTAAAGACTCCTACGGCACCCCTGTCAGAGATGGTGTATATACCTATAAAATCGAAGCGGTTGACAGTGCAGGTCATTGGTCTACACCTGCGTCAGGTACTATAATAGTTGAGCGGTATAACCCTTCAATTACACAGGTAAATGATTACCCTGATCCGATAAACCCTCAGAAAGGTATGACAAGCACAATCAGCTATACCCTTTCAGAAAATGCAAATGTTACTATAGATATATATGATAACAATCTAAACCCGGTAAAAAACCTCATAAATACTTATGTGTTTTTCGGTACATCCAAAGCAGTCTGGGATGGAACCAACAATAGCGGCCTGCCGGTAAAAGACGGTTTATACCGGTATGAAATAAATGCAACCGACTCATTTGGCAAAAAAGCAGAAAAGGTTACAGGAACTATAACAGTGGAATTGACAGAAGCAAAAAGGCCTCCTCTAATCAGCAATAATGTAGAAAATCCGAATCCATATACTCCAGGCGGTATTGAGACTATGGCTATTACATATATACTATCAAAAGATGCCAGGGTAAATCTTTCTATAATAAACAATTCAGGATCTACCGTAAGAGTTCTGGAAAACAGTACACAGAAAAAAGCCGGCAGCTCTTCATCGATATGGGATGGTAAAGATTCTACAGGCAAAACAGTTCCGGCAGGAGATTACATCTACAGGATATATGCCGTAGACTCTGATGGTATGATGTCAAATACTGTAGAAGGAAAAATTATTGTAACTGAAACAGTATTCAAGATAACTCTTATGGGAGATAAACCCGACCCCTTCCTGCCTGATGGTACTAGCTACAATACTATTGAATACGCCATATCCCGGCAGGCGGATGTAAAAATCAGCATATCCGACAGCAGTGGCTCCCTGATTGATACAATTTTCAGCGGACGCGTGACAGAAGGTACCAATAAAGCTCTTTGGTACGGTAAAAACTCATCCGGGAAAGTTGTTCCCGACGGAAAATATACATATAGGATCACTGCCACTGACCTTTCCGGAGTAACAGCCTCCCCTGTCACAGGTGATATTATAGTAGCCTCCGGAAATAAGCCTTTGTTGTCATCCGTTAGCGACTCTCCGGACCCATTCATTCCGGCAAGCGGTAGTAAAAGCAATATTTCTTATACACTGAGTGAAACTGCTGTTGTGAGTATCAAGATCCAGGACAGTAAGGGAACTTTGATAAGAACCCTCATAAACAGTACAGTCAGTCAGGGTAATAACCAGGCTATATGGGATGGGAAGGACAATACCGGTAAAACAGTCGTAAGAGGGTTGTACATTTACACCATAGATGCGACAGCGGGTCTCAGTAAAAGGCATGAGCAGCAGACAGGTACAATTACGGTTACAGATAATACTTCAACACTTGCAATAAGCAATTTCAGTGCTGATCCGAACCCATTCCATCCGAATGGCAGTAATAGTACGACTATCTCGTATAAATTATCTGCTGACGCCAAAGTCACAACTACTATCATAGATGCAGCCGGTACAGTAATAAAGGTATTGGAAAGCAATATTCAGAAAGCATCAGGGATTAGTTATACGGAGTGGGATGCAAAAAATTCGGCAGGCAAGCTGGCAGCTATAGGCAAGTATAAGTGTGAGATAAATGCAACAGGTGTTTCAGGTGAACAAGCTTCCATTACAGGAGAAATCTCTGTGCAGTATTCACTGCCTACGATCACCTCTGTTGTCGATTTGCCGGACCCGTTTTCTCCGCCTGTAGCAAAATCGCTCAACATCTCCTTTGTTCTCTCTAAGGATGCTGCCGTAGTACTGAAGGTATATGACCTTGCCGGTAATCCTGTCAGAACATTGATCAATGGGGCTCTAAAATCAGGGGCGAATTTTGTTTTGTGGGATGGGAAAGATTCAAGCGGTAATTTCGTGAGGGATGGAGGTTATTATTCCTACAGGATTGATGCAACAGATAATCTTGGAAACAAAGCCCCGACTTTTGTCGGCGTATTCACCATCGATTCGGTTCCACCCGGTATAGCGATGGAAGCCCCAAGTCCAAATCCGTTTGTCGTATCAGGCGGCAACTCAGTATTTACTTCATATACACTTACAGAGTCTTCAAAGGTAAAAATTGAAGTGTATGATTCAACAAACAGGGTTATAAAGGTTTTGGAAGACAATACCTTAAAAACATCAAGCAGGCAGAATATTTTATGGAACGGCAGAGATACAGAAGGAAACATCGTTTCAGAGGGTATATATAGAATTCAGGTAACCGCAGTTGATGAGGCCGGCAACAACTCCAAGCCGGTATCAGTAACCGTTACAGTAAAACATAAAGGCCCTGTAATCACATGGTTTGATGATAATCCCGACCCTTTTGGGGCGGATGGAAAGGTATGCAGTACAATCAACTACTCCATTTCAAAAAAATCAAAGGTTACGATAAAGATATATGACAGCAGCAATACACTTGTAAAAACCCTGATGGATCAGCAGATAACCATAGGCGGCTCAGCTTCATGGGATGGTACAAACGACTCAGGTGATATTGTCCCAAGTGGAACTTACACCTATAAAATTGATGCAGTAGACGAATATGGTAATAAGGCAGAACAAAAAACAGGTACTGTCACCGTAGACTCAAGTGCACCCGAGCTCAGCAACGGAAGTGCAGACCCCAACCCATTCATCCCCACAGAATAACAGCAAAAACCTATAAATACATATGTGAGGTATAGCTTATGAAACATATTATGAAAAGCATATTTAAAACTACATTACTGCTCTTGGTTTACATGCTGTTTTTCAGACAGACAGTCACTGCCGCGCCTGCAGCCCCCATTGAGAGCAATTTTGTACAGCCTTCTGGAGAAAGTTTCAAGGCTTCTCTGGGTGGTGATGAATGGCTGAACTGGGCAGTATCCAAAGATGAGGATGTTTTAGTGCAGGATACGGACGGCTATTGGAAATACGCGGAAGTATCAGGAGATAAACTTAAGCCCGGTAAAAACAAATACAAAATTCACCAAAAACCAAAGAACATAATAAAAAAGAGTGATCTTATAAAGAAAATAAAAGATAAAAAGATCAAGAAATCCGGCAATGCATCTACCGCGCTTCTGTCTTCTTCATCCGGCGGTACTGCTTCAAATACGGTATCATCCGGCAGTTCATCAGCTATGCAACCGTCAGCCGGAATCAGTCAGACAAGAAAAATAGTCCTGCTTCTGATAGAGTTTTCGAATATTAGTATAAAGTATTCCGAAGCTGACTGGTACAACAGGATTTTCAATACCACTGGCAATTCTGTAAATAATTATTATAGTGAAGTATCAAATGGCATATTTCAATTTTCTCCTGTTAATGAAAGCTATGGTACAGCCAATAATGGCGTAATCAGAGTAAAACTTAACTACCTTCACCCAAACACAGGCTCAAATACAGGTTCTGCAAATCAGAAGATTGTAATGGATGCACTGGTTGCAGCAGATCCAAGCATAAACTATTCCAGCTTTGATACCAATAACGATGGAATAATAACTGACAGTGAGTTACTCATAGTTACTGTAGTTGCCGGAAATGAAGCTGCCACCGGTGGCCCAAGTCCAAGTATCTGGGCTCACAAATGGGGTTTCTCGCTATCCACAAAACTAGACGGTAAGTCTTTTGGCAGTTGGAAAGGTTATACCCAACAAAGCGAGCTTCAGTATTCAAACATGGCTACGATAGGGGTTTTATGCCATGAATTGGGACATGACCTGGGATTGCCTGATTTGTATGACTACGACTCCAGTTCTCAAGGCGTAGGGATACATAGCTTGATGGCCGGCGGCAGTTGGGGAAGAGTCGCGGGCACATCAGATTATCCGCCCGGTTCATCACCTACACACATGGACGCATGGTGCAAAGCATACCTTGGATTTGTAACTCCTCAGATTGTGGAATCTCCAGGAAATTATACGGTGAATTCCTTCGACACAGGAAAGTATAGCGTATTAAAGATACCTACATCAAATCCCAAGGAATATTTCTTAATCGAAAACAGACAGCTAAAAGGATATGATAAGGCTCTTTCTCCCCTATATGTCGGTCCTTCTGTTCCAAGCGGAGGTCTGGCAATATGGCATATAGACGAATCCATTTCATTCTACCGCTGCAATGACAATGAGCTTCACAAAATGGTCGACCTGGAAGAAGCAAATGAAGGCAAGCTTGGTTACAGCCAGTTGGATAAAAGGCTATCCGGCTCATATGACCATTACTTTTACACTGGCAGCTTTACAACCTTCAGTCCCACCACAGTTCCCGGCAGCAACCAGTATAACGGTACAAAGACAAATATTACAGCTACTGTAACATCACCCTGTTCAAGTATTATGACTGTCAATATAACAAAGCCTGTAATACTGATACCAAAGGGAGCATTGGAAGCTCCGGCAACCGGAGCCACAGTAAAAAGGACAAGCAGCATCAGCGGCTGGTTCCTGGATTCAGATGGCGTAATGAGAATAGACGTGCTGGTTGACGGGGTAGTAAAGGGCCAGGCAGTGTACGGTGATGCCCGTGCTGATATCTCAAGCAAATACCCTGAATATAATAACACAAATTGCGGCTTCCATTATGACCTCGACGTATCAAACCTCAGTGAGGGCAGACATGTCCTGACAATACAGGAAGTCTCGAAATCAGGAGTTAAAAACTCCCTGCCTTCCATAGAGATAATTGTAGAAAACATGGCTAAAACGACAATATCATATACATTATCGGAAAATGCATATGTCACAGTTCAGATATACAATAGTGAAGGTATTCTTATAAGGACACTTGAAAACAAGGTATATAGAAATACCGGAATAAACTCCGCTAAATGGGATGGAAGAGATTCTTCAAACAAGCTGGTCGACGATGGTGTCTATACATATAAAATCACGGCTACTGATACATCCGGCCTGGTATCCAAGCCTTTGACAGGTACTATAACAATAAAGCGGGCTCCCTACATAAAATCCATAACCCATACACCTGAGCCTTTTAACCCCGATGGTTCAAACAAAGCTGTTATAAAATATGTAATATCCGAAATTTCTAAAGTCACATTCAGTGTTTATGACCGGAACGGCATATTGATATTCAGCAGGGAAAACATATCTGCTTCTATGGGAGAGAACTCATATGAGTGGGATGGCAGGGATAATACCGGAAAAATAGTTTCATCAGGTGCATACACATATAAAGTTACACCTGTTGATTCAAACGGAAATAAGACTTTAGGACTGTCAGGTACTATCACAGTACTTGTAGACAATACTCCTCCTGTTATCAGTTCAGATACAGTAAGGGTGAACCCGTTCAATATTGCTATGCTTGATCAGGATTCCGTACGCATTAACTATAACCTGTCAGAAAACGCAAAAGTTACGGTTAAGATTTTCGACAGCAATGGGACACTGGTACGTTTGGTAGAAAACAGCCTTGATAAGGCTGCCGGTTCCAATTATGTTTACTGGGATTGTAAGGATGAATCTCAAAAGATAGTAAAAGACGGGGATTACAAATACACTCTGCAGGCTGTTGACTCCGCAGGTAATTCATCAGCTCCCGTATCGGGTATTATTATGATCAGAAGCGCTCTGACTATAAGTTCCGTTTCCGTCACCCCAAATCCTTACTCGCCGGGAGGTGGCAATGTATTATCCATTTCTTATGCTGTATCAGAACCAGCAAGGAGTAAAATAACCATAGGCAGGATAGGAGCCTATACTGTTTTCGAAAAAGTTACCGAAAACAGCACAGGAACTGTAACATTGAGCTGGGACGGTAAGAATAGTACTGGAAGCATAGTACCCGATGGTGAATATTACTATGAAATAACTGCTGTAAAACCGGATGGTACATATGCAAAATCCATATTAGGTACTTTGATGATAACCTCGAAAGCAGTTATCGGTCAAAAGCCTGTAATCGACCTGAATACTTTTAATCCTAATCCATTTGACCCTACAGACAGCAATACGGCAGAAATATCTTACCGACTATCCGAATCTTGCAGTGTAACGATAAATATTATGGATAGTTCAAATGCTGTGATCAGAGTTCTGGAAGCCAATACACAGAAATCTGCCGGTGTGAATTCGATAATATGGGACGGAAAAAGCTCAAATGGAACAACTATACCGGATGGTAATTACACCTATAATATTACAGCTGTAGATAACGAAGGACAGTCCGGATCGTGCTCAGGTAGTTTTGTTGTAAAACGCTATCCGATTTCCATAACCTCGGTAAGCGATTCACCAGACCCGTTCATTCCTAACGGTTCAAACAAGACAGCTATAAGATTTACCTTATCAAAAAACGCATCGGCTGTAATCAGAATATATGATAAAAACAATGCGCTGGTAAAGACTTTTACAATAAACGCCGCAGTAAAAGGTGAAAACATAATTTATTGGGATGGAAAGACTGAATCAGGTAATGCGGTAAAAGACGGTTCATATACATATACAATAGACGCTGAAGATTCCCAGGGTAACAAGTCAAACCAGGTAAAGGGCACAATCAGTATAGATGCGACACCACCTTCAATCTATCAGCATTATGTGGAACCTCCTGTAATTGAACCAGACTGAAATATTAACTTAACTCGTATTATAAGATTTTTCAGTAAGAGTAAGGTACCCAAGAATCAGGGTGCCTTACTCTTACTGTCAGATGAAAAATTATATGCTGTTAATATGGAACTACGTTTGCTGCCTGAGGCCCTCTCTGTCCGTTTTCCAGGTCAAATTGTACCCTCTGCCCTTCTTGAAGAGATTTGTAACCATCTATCTTTATTGCGGAGAAATGTACAAATACGTCATCTCCACCTTCTCTTTCAATAAATCCAAAACCTTTTTCCGCATTAAACCATTTTACTGTGCCTACCATTAAAAACTACACCTCCAGAAATTTTTATCTAACAACACCTAATATATATTATGTTAACACTTATCATTTTTATACTTAAATATTTCTGTGTATCTGTGAAAATTCTGGATAGCTGATGCTATCAGGACTTATTTCCCATTTTGAACATTGTATTTATTTTACATATCGCGTATAATCATATGAGCAACAGTTTTAATCAACCTGCATACTTTACATTTTAAAATATCTTAAGAAGTATTATTAACAATTTATATTTAGTAAATAATAATTTTTAGATAAAGATAAATATCATAATCTGTTGACTAAACTGATTGTAAAAAAAGTAATAGGAAAAGGAAGTAATAATGGAAAACTTGATTTTTAAAGATCTAAATTTATCCGAAGAAATACAAAAAGCACTATCCGATATGGGATTTGAAGAAGCAACACCCATACAATCCAAATCAATACCGCATATACTTGACGGAGTTGATGTTATCGGACAGGCGCAGACAGGAACCGGAAAAACCTGTGCATTCGGGATACCTGCGATAGAAAAAATAGACCATGAGATTGAAGGTATACAGGTATTGGTTCTATGCCCAACAAGGGAACTTGCCATACAGATCTCTGAAGAGCTAAAAAGCGTATCAAAATATAAAAAAGGTATTGGCATATTGCCTGTATATGGCGGACAACCCATAGACCGGCAGATTTCAGCCCTAAAAAAACGTCCTCAGATAATTATCGGAACACCGGGTCGTATAATGGATCATATGAGACGCCGTACTTTAAAGCTGGCAAATCTTAAAATGATTATCCTTGATGAAGCTGATGAAATGCTAAACATGGGCTTTCGCGAGGATATCGATACTATTCTGGGAAAAATACCCGAAGAAAAGCAAACAGTATTTTTCTCAGCTACCATGCCAAGGGAAATCATGGATTTGACTGCCAAGTACCAAAAAAATCCCATTCATATAAAGGCAGCTCACAAAGAATTGACAGTACCTGCCATTGAACAATTCTATCTTGAAGTCAATGAATCCTCAAAATTGGAGATTCTGTCCAGGATTATTGATGCTAGCAATATAAAGCTTTCACTGGTTTTCTGCAATACAAAAAAGCGCGTTGATGAACTAGCTTCCAGCTTACAATCAAGAGGCTATTCTGCTGAAGCCCTCCACGGAGATATGAAACAGGACCAGAGAGACAGGGTAATGGCGAAATTCAGGAAAGGAAATATTGATATTCTCATAGCGACGGATGTGGCTGCCCGCGGAATAGATGTAGATGACGTGGAAGCTGTATTTAATTATGATATACCAAACGATGAAGAGTATTATGTCCACAGAATCGGCAGAACCGGTAGAGCTGGCAGAACCGGCAAAGCCTTTACCTTTGTTGTCGGGCGTGAGATATACAAACTAAGGGATATACAAAAATACACAAAATCCACTGTCAGAATAATGAAGCCGCCTACTTTGACAGACATAGAGGAAAATAAAATAAGTATTCTGCTGGACAAATTAAAAGAATCCATAGCAGCAGGAAATTATTCAAAATATGTTTCATATATAGAAAAAACCCTTGAAGAAGTAAATGCACATGATAACCAGGATAGTTATGTTACATCTCTGGATATAGCCGCCGCTTTACTAAAAATGGTTATAGGCCAAAATGACAACAGAGAAGATATATCTGTTCCGGAAGCCGATGAGGCGGATACCGGTGCTGAGCACGGAATGGTAAGGCTCTTTATTAATGTAGGCAGTAATAATAAAATACAGCCAAGGCATATTATCGAAAGTATCGCCTCTAACACAGGAATACCCGGAAAACTTATCGGTGCAATAGATATTTTTGATAGGTTCACTTTTGTGGAGGTTCCAAGAGAATATGCAACAGAAGTTTTATCTTCCATGAAAAACTATACACTGAAGGGTAAGAGAATAAACATAGAAAAGTCAAATAAAAAGATAAGAGTGAGAAGGAGAGCTTAGCTCTCCTTTTTTGCTTTAACCTTTTTCGCCCTGTTACATATAATATGAACAGAGTAACTTTTATAGGGGAAGCTAAAATGCTTGTTCCACTAAAAATTGCCGGGCTTGCACTGGCAGGAAGAACATTTCTTTCCAAATCAGGATTCAATCCCTTTACAAAGAAAGTCAAAACCTTAACCAAACCCAATTCTCGACCAGTACATACAGGAAACAACCCGATTCCCGCACAAAACCCACTATTAACTCTGGTCAGAGGGTTGTCAGGCTCTTTATCAGGCTTGACGGCATCAATAAGCAAAATAATGAAAAAAACTCCGGGCGAGGACTACAACACCATAATTAAAAGGTTCCTACCGGAAAACCATGAACTTCTGAAACCGCAATACCCGAGAAACTCTGAAAAATACCAGGTTGCTGACTTTGATGATGATTCTGAAAATGAACTGGTAGCCTCATACAGGTTAAACGACGAAATCAGGACAGTTATTCTGAAGAGATATGGCAAACAATGGGCCAAAATAGGCGAGATCAGCAATAAAAATTATGAAAGTTTAAATTATGCAGGCTTTGCAGACATAACCGGTGAGGGCAGAAAGCAGCTGCTGCTTGGCCTAAAAAACAAGGGACAGCCAGGTCAGCTTTACGGCTATTCACTTCAAAACGGAAGCATCAGCACACTATTCACACAAAAATACAACAGATTCGAAATACTGGATTGTACGGACAGTGACAATAGGCTGAAAAAAACCGGGATTAGTATCTGGAATAACGGTCCTGTTCTTGATAATATTGAATTCAAGTATTGGAACGGTTGTGAGCTTGAGCCGGCTGGACCGCAGAATGATTACTATTCCAAAAGAGTGCTTCCTTATTATGCTCAAAAAGCAAAGCAATCACCCCGGAATCCTTCCAATTGGTATAAGCTTGCAGACGCTATGTCAAAAGCGGGATTTCACCGGGATGGTTTGATTGCAGCCGATATAGGAATAGGACTTAACCCTGAAGTTCCTTCAAAAGAAGACTTTTTGCAGCTAAAAGACTCTATAAAAAGCAGCATGAAGCATTGATTGCAGTTCAGAAAAATACCAGCCTGCTGTTTGCTAAGCAAACAACAGGCTGGTTCCATTTTATTTTTACATATTTATTGGTTTATAGTTGTCAAAGGATAACTGGAATAGATTTTGATATGATGAAATCAATCCTTCCAAAAGAGAACTCAACCGGGATGCAAAAAGCTTCGGTAAGCTTTGTCAAATTCTTGCCGCTACTGACATATTGGGGCTCCAGTTCAAGCTCAATATCATCATTTGACATGTTTACAAGAAACAATCCGTTAATAAGGTTTAAAAACTCTCCTACAGCTGCCTGTACATACTCATCATTTTCAGTATAGGCTTCATCAGCATATCTGCCTGCAAAAGCGATAAAGGTTTTTTGATCTGCAGCTATGCATGTATAAAGACTTGCCTCCCCTTTGATTTCCTGAGCAGCCATCCAGTCAAACTTATATTCATTCACTGATATAGGATTAAGTGGTCTGAAATCCGCATCAATAAATCTGATGATATTTCTGATGAGCAGGGCAAAATAGCCTTTATAGACCTTACTTTCATCTGAATTGTCAAAACTATAGAAAGTATTTACTATTTCATCTATATCCTCATTCTGAAGTGAATTGAACTGTTCATTAGTAAGGCTGTAATCTTTCTTATAGTCATCAAGAGCTTCACTGAACTTCTCCAGTGTCATATATCCCTTGTCCACCATTGCCTGCCCTAGGAGTAAGTGTCCTGATTTTTGTGTTGAAAGCAGGACTTTAAGTTTTTCCTCATCCAGAAAGCCCATTTCTATTGCCAACTCGCCGAATTTTTTGTCTACTTTCGCCTGCATGCCGTGTACTGCACTCACATCAGCTGCTGACATATAGCCTGAGTTGACTGCCATTACACCCAGCTTTAGGTGTACATTTTTCTGATAATCCAATGCATCTTTCAATTGCTCAGGGGTGACCAGTTTCTTATTTAAAAGGTAACTGCCAAAAAATTGAGTAAACATCAGATTATCACGCCTCCTTATTATAGTTCAGTACTATATTTCTTATCTGGGCTTCATCAAAGGGCTTTTGTATGAATTCATAAGCTCCTGCCTCAAGTGCTTTTTTCAGGTGTGTTTTGGTTCCTGAAGACGATGCTATTACTACTTTTGCGTTCCCATCAAATTCAAGTATTTCTGTTACTGCTTCTATTCCTCCTTTTACGGGCATTACAATGTCCATAAACACAAGATCCGGCTTATGCTCCTTATATGTATCTACTGCGCTTTGCCCATCTGCTGCTTCCAAAATCTCACTACATCCGCAGGACAGCAGACAATCCTTCAACTTTTTTCTGATAAGGATTGAATCGTCACAGACCAGGACTCTTAAAACACTTGATCCCATAGCATTTCCCCCTTAAATTTAGGTGATAAAAAACAAGAATTCTTTAGAACTGTAGGAATTAATTGTTTACTTTTTGTATAATTATATCACAATTTGTCGTAAATTATCAATTTTTCTGTTTTACTTCTTTTCTAAAAAGCTTCCAGCCTATGGCAGCCAACATCCATATACCTACAGTAAATATATCTGCCGCAGAAACGTTTAGAGCCGGGTTAATTCCAACCTGCTCAGGGCTGTCATTTATCAGGTAGGTCCAGGTAGAAGTAGGTGCCTTCAAGCCTTCCTTATCCATATCTACCCCATCTTCAGTTATCTCCGCTACGGCAAGTTTTCCCGCAATCTCATTTACAATATCCTGCTGGAAATTTCTGAAGGACTCGACTGAAATCTTATTGAACTCATGCACGGGTGTTTTACCTGCTACATTTACCAAATGAATGCTCTCACGGATATAGGACATATAATCCAGGTAATCTGCCCAGCACTTATTGATATAAAAAAGTGTAACCTGCTTTTCCGCCTTTCTAAGAGGCTGCTCTCCCACCCTTTCCAGCAGCAACTGATACCGCTCCTGCAGTAAATCAGGCATCAGCCCTGTATATACCCTGTCACAAAGTACTCCTTGCCTCCATTCATAAACAGACTGCCTTTGCTTTTCCATGATTGATGAATACTTGCTTAAAGTCAGACGGATATCTGTATTTTGACCTTCTATGATCCTTTGAACATTTCCCACACGCTTTTTGATTATTTTATTCTCTATGGGATTTTCCTGATTTTCGGGATATAGAGAAGCCGGAATCAGTTCTTTAAATCTGTAGCGCTTAAACAGGTCATCCTCCAGACTGATAAAAAACCGTGTAGAACCGGGGTCTCCCTGCCGTCCTGCACGTCCTCTCAGCTGGTCATCTATACGGCGGCTTTCATACCTGTTTGTTCCGATTACATATAAACCTCCAAGCCGGACAACTTCTTCCCGGTTCAGTTCCCATGCACCACCAAGCTTAATATCAGTTCCCCTGCCTGCCATATTCGTTGACACAGTGACTGCTCCTATAGCTCCTGCCTGTGCTATAATACCCGCTTCCAGTTCATCATTTTTAGCGTTCAAAACCTGGCATACCACGCCAGATTCTCTTAAGGCTCCGGCAAGTTGCTCCGACTCTTCCACGCTGCATGTGCCTACCAGTATAGGACGCCCTGTACTGTGAACCCTGACGATTTCAGATGTGATAGCCTTAAGTTTTGCTTCCTTATGTGTAAATATCACATCCTCCAAATCCTCCCTTATACAGGGCTTGTTTGTAGGAATAACCAAAACATTCAACCCATAAAACTGCTGGAATTCATTTGCAGATGTAGCTGCAGTGCCTGTCATGCCACAGATTTTCGGATATAGTCTGATAAAATTCTGTAAGGTTATTGACGAAAGGATTTGTCCCTTGGTATCTGAGATAATTCCCTCTTTTGCTTCAATAGCTTCCTGAAGGCCATATGGCCAATGTCTCTTATCCGCAACACGTCCGGTAAATTCGTCAACCAGTTCGATTCTGCCATTGCGCACAATATAATCTACATCACGCTTCAGAAGTACTTCAGCATGCAGTGCATTATTTATATCCACCAAAAGTTTAAGATTTTTTTCGTCATAAAGATTTCCTGCACCCAGTATTGTTTCTACAAGGTTGAGACCCCTATCCGTAAGATATACAGTCCTTTCATACTCTCCTACCTCATAATCGGCATGAGCCTCCAGAGATCTGATTATCTCAGTCATATGGCCCGGCTCAATGTAGTTGTCTGTTTTGCCTGCAATCACTAATGGAATCCGTGCTTCATCTATCAGTATTGAGTCTGCTTCATCTATTACTCCAAAATTGAACGGCCTCAAAACAAGCTCTTTCCGATCTGTACAAAGAAACTCTTTAAGGTAGTCAAAGCCTGCTTCCTTTGCAGTCAGGTAAGTAATATCCTTTTCGTATGCTCTACGCCTTTCCGATAATGACATCCCTTCTCTCACATGCCCAATGGAAAGCCCTAAAAATCCATACAGGGGCCCCATCCATTCAGCATCCCTCTGTGCAAGATAATCATTGAACGTAAGCACATGAACTCCCCTGCCGGAAATAGCGTTCAGATAAACAGGAAGTACTGCTGTAAGAGTTTTTCCTTCTCCTGTCTGCATCTCTACCAGGTTACCGTCATGCATCGCAATTCCTGCTATAACCTGTACATCAAAGTGTTTCATTCCCAGTATTCTGCGCGCCGCTTCTCTGACAAGCGCAAAGGCCGGGATAAGAAGCTCATTCTCACTCAAGCCATTCCGTGCCTGCCGGATTAATTCAAGCGACATATCCCTGAGCTGCGAATCGCTTAATGATTCCAGTCTAAACTCATTTATCTTCTGTAGCCATATTTTATATGGCTCAATATCAAAATCAACGGATCGGTTTCGCAGTTTTCGCGCTATAGATTTAAAACTAACCTTGTTTTTAAGCATAAAAAATCCTCCCTGTGAAATCATAAAGTCCGATAGCACCGTGCATCAATCAATTGCACTCACTACCTGTAGAGCACTAAATACTCCATCTGAGGACAAGCTGATCTAAGCTGTCCAAAACTAAACTGCTTTCACAAGAAGGCTGCGTGATTCTTTGAGAGTATGATAAAAAACCAGAATCATAATACTGATAAAGTAAATGATATCAAGAGTAATAATTGCGGAATTTGATATACGTTTCAGGCAGCATACAACAGACAAGGAAATCACTACTGCATGCAGCACGAACATGAGGAATGCATTAAGAGCGGGAGTCCTTGCTGCCAGACAGCACAAACTACAAGTCATCAGGTTTCCTATAAACTTCTGACTTGAACACCATATCAATGCCATTAACGCTACACCACAGGCAAATATAGAAAATACAGTATTTAAAACTGTCTGCAACATTTTATTTACCTTCCGGATTCCAGAAAATCCATAATTCCATTTATGAAGATTTTAACACTATTGTATATCAAATGCAATATAAAGGAGCATATCTTTTGATATGCCCCTTTATGAAGACCTTATATCAATACCCTTTAAAACTACCTGATTTTTCGTTGCTGACAATGGCTATGGATGCACTGGTACCCAATCTTGTGGCCCCTGCATTCACCATTTTTTCAGCCATAGCATAGTCACGTATACCCGCTGAAGCCTTCAC
Source organism: Clostridia bacterium (assembly GCA_026414765.1). Lineage (NCBI taxonomy): Bacteria > Bacillati > Bacillota > Clostridia > Clostridia bacterium. The sequence continues at coordinate 173,411 of JAOAIJ010000009.1, forward strand.
CCCAGTATCTGGTCCGACAGTACGTCTCATGAGTCTGATGTCCTCTTCTGTTGCTCCTCCCGTACTGAATCCAGTTGAGGTTTTTACAAAGTCTGCGCCTGCTTCCTTTGCCAGCAGGCACGCATTAATTTTTTCTTCCTCCGATAGCAAGCAGGTTTCTATAATCACCTTAACTATAGCCTCAGGCTTAGCTGCTTTCACAACTGCCTCGATATCTGCTTTCACATAATTGGTTTTTCCGGATTTGAGAGCACCTATGTTTATAACCATATCAACTTCATTCGCTCCATTATTAACCGCTTCTCTTGTTTCAGCAGCTTTTGCTTCTGAAGTTGTAGCCCCCAAAGGGAATCCGATAACCGTACATACCTTGACAGAAGTCCCTGTCAATTCACTGGCAGCCAGAGTGACATATGACGGATTTACACATACCGATGCAAATCCATATTTCCTAGCCTCGCTGCAAAGCTCTTTTATCTGCTTCTCTGTCGCATCAGGCTTCAGGAGGGTGTGATCAATGATTGAAGCCAGATTAATAGCATTACCGTTTATACTCAATATTTTCACCTGCCCGACTAAAATTATATTTATGTAAGTTCATATCAAAGCCTTACCTTTTTCCATGATCAAAAGGTTCACCTGCTGCCCTGGGAGCTTGCGAAGACTTTGAAAACATAATAAGCGCCACAAGGGTTACTATATACCGTACATCTGTCTGCAACTGCTTTTATCTCCTTGAGCTTGTGAGTAATCAATATTATAGATTTACCCTCACTGACAAGATTTTTCATTATTCTGATAAGCTCCTGAATTTCCTGAGGTGTGAGGACCGCAGTGGGTTCATCAAATATCAGCACCTCTGCATCCCTGTAGAGCATTTTCAGAATCTCGACACGCTGCTGCATACCTACTGATATATTTTCAATCTTTGCATTTGGGTCTACATTCAATCCATACTGTTCCGACAGTTCCTTTATACGTTTTGCTGCCGACTTTGTATCAACAGTGATTCCCTTTTTAGGCTCCATACCAAGAATGATGTTTTCAGTCACAGTAAAGTTGTGTACCAGCTTGAAATGCTGATGCACCATACCAATTCCCAACTTGTTTGCAACATTGGGATTAGATATTTTCACATCTTTTCCACGCATTCTGATACTGCCACCGTCCGGCTGGTAGAGTCCAAAAAGGATGCTCATGAGAGTTGACTTCCCAGCACCGTTTTCTCCTAGCAACGCATGTATCTCTCTCTTTTTTAGCATGAGAGTAATATTATCGTTTGCTACTATACCGGGAAACTCCTTCTGAATATCAAGCATCTCTACAACGAATTCCATCTGGCTTCCCTCCTGCTTTTACTCTAAACAAAAAATAAATATAAAGAAAAAGACGGATTCCCGTCTTTTTCCCAATAAACGAGCTTATTTTATAAGACTGCCCATTTCTGCCGCAACCTTAATATCGCCTGATTGTATCTTTTTAAATACTTCGTCAACCTTTTTAACAACATCATCCGACAGGTTAGGATTTTTTGAAGGAATACCTACGCCATTGTTTTTATCATCGATATATTTATTTCGAGCTTTAAATATTGCAGATGAAAACATATAATCGAGACAAACAACAAATTTAAAACCTACATCATACAGAAACTCCCAAAACTGCTGCAATCAATGTAGATATGACCCTGCCTTTTACCATCTTGATTCCTCCTTTGATGATTATAATACACCTAAAATTCTATCATATCAGTACAACTTTGTCATATGGATAATTGCTAATCACAGGACTTTTTACCTATCTTTATCCATTTTGCCACCTATTACTTCACCGGCCAAAACCCTGGTCTCATAACCAGCTTCTGTCTGCTTAAGGATATCCGCATGAATACGGACCTTGTTTTTCTTAAATAAAACAAGTACCGTTGATCCACCAAACTTGAAATATCCTTTTTCATCACCCTTTTGAACCCTTGCTCCAGAGCTGTATGTCTGAACAATTGAGCCTACAGAAGTAGCTCCTACCTCAACATACAGAATATCCCCGAAATTATCGGAAGCCAGGATGCTGTACTCCCGCTTATTCCGGCAAAAAGCCAGCGGAACGGAACTCAATGCAATAGGGTTTACTGAATAATATGCTCCATTTATCCTTTTACTCCCACTACATACACCTCCATCTATAAAATGGAATCTGTGATAGTCTACAGGACAGAGTCTCAACAGAAGATATGTTCCCCCTTCATATTCAGCGGCAAGCTGTTCATCTCTTATTAAGTCCTTCAGAGTATATGAAAATCCTTTAATCTGAAGCAGTTGATCAATGTTTACATTTTCCCACGCCTTTAGCCTTCCGTCTCCGGGAGAGAGTACAGCACTACCTTCTTTTTGAAATACCCGTGCTTCCGGTTTTAGCCTTCTGGTAAAAAATTCATTAAATGTTTTGAAGTCTTCAGCTTTGTCAGCGCATTCCGACATGTCTATCTCAAAGTCTCTTATAAATGACTTGACTTTAGAAGCGCTTAGCCTGCTGTCGCATATGGCCCCTGTCAGGGCTGAGTAAAATTTCCTTTTAATAAGCAGCTCCAAGCCCAACCTGCCGGTTCTAGTGCCATAAAGAGCATTGAGCAGACCTCCTCCGGCCACCTTTTCCATCTCATATTCCTTAGTCTTTCTGTTAAATATTTTTATCATATAAATATTCCTTCTAAAACTATATAGTAGTAATATGTCAAAAACATTAAAAGTAAATGCTACTATAATGATTCTACTAGAGGGCCCTTTGTTTGTCTATGACAAAAACTACAGACATTTTTAAAGAAGATAGGTAAATCTTCGTACCTATTTTGCATATGCTCGTTTAGAATTCGTCATCCTCTTCCAGAGGAATCACTTCCTGTGGCGACACATTATGTTGTGTTTTAGTAAATTGCTTTACAGGTGTCTGTTGCATTTTATGGACATTCTTTTCATGTAGATGAGTACTTGTAAATTTTTTTCCATGATTGTTCATTAAGCTTTCCGTGACTTTTCTACCACTATAACCGCCAAATCCACTATCTGCGCTCCTGCCTTTTACCATGGTGTTCATTTCAAAAACGACATGTTCCAGTTCTTCCGCCTGTGATTGAAGTTCTTCAGCTGCTGCCGCACTTTCCTCGGCTGTAGCCGCATTGTGCTGTATCACCTTTTCCATTTGTGAAATGGCTATATTGACTTGGTGTATCCCTCTGAACTGCTCTTCACTGGCAGCTGTGATTTCTCCTACAATACTATTCACATTTTGCGACTTCTGGTTGATTTCTTCCAGTGCCTTCAACACCTCAGCACTGACATCCACACCTTGCCTGGACAGCTCTATATTTCTCTCAATGATTTCTGCAGTATCTTTAGCAGCCTGGGCACTTCTCTGAGCCAGATTCCTGACTTCTTCTGCCACCACTGCAAATCCCATTCCTGCTTCTCCCGCCCTTGCAGCTTCTACTGCGGCATTTAAAGCAAGAATATTGGTCTGGAACGCGATATCGTCAATTACTTTTATGATTTTTGCAATCTTATCGCTTGATTTCTTAAGCTCCTCCATGGACACTATCATATTGTTCATTTTGGAAAAACCTATACCGGCAGCACCCTTGGCTTGTTCCGACAAATCTGCTGCCTGCCTGGTGCTTTCAGTATTCTGGCTGACCATGGATGAAGTCTCGTTCATTGTCGCCGAGGTTTCTTCTACCGATGCTGCCTGCTCATTGCTGCCTTCCGCCAGCTGCTGGCTTGCCGCAGCAAGCTGTCCGGCAGCTGAGGCAACCATCTTGGAGGATTGGGACAGTCTTTCGGTCAGGTTTGAAAGTACTCTGTTGATATTTCTGGAAACACCTAAGCCCAGGAGCAAAGCAAGTATTATCGCAGCTATGGACAGTACTACCATTACAATTATTGTGTTGCTGGCTTCTTTACCAAATTCACCCCGTTTCTCCGCTCCTGTTTTATCCATTATGCCATATATTTCGTCTATAAGCCTGTTCGCCTCAATAGCCGAGTTCCTCCATGCACCATTGTACATGTTCTGGAATGCAACATCCCTTTTGTCATCATCAATATATTTAATCATTTTGTCACTTTCAGCGTAATAAATATCTATCTGTCTCAGCAGATCCTTAACTGCACCCTCCACAGGCTGATTTTTTACCGCCTGCTCAAAACGCTTAAGTCCATTTTCAATATTCTTTTTACATTCCTCAATAGCTCTCTTGTTATTCTCTGTAAGAATGGGATCATCATTGATATAAATATCCCTTATGTAGTTTCTTATTCTCTGGTATTCCTTGGATATGTATCCCATATCAGCCAAAGCATGTCCATAATTATCATATAGTTCCTTATATCCTGTATTGATATTGCCAAGGTTAATAGTTCCAATGCCTCCTATAAAGCCTGCAATCACAGATACTAAAATAAAACTGAGTAAAAGCCTGACACTGATTTTTTGTTCAAAAAACCATCTCATAACCTGCAACTCCTCCCACATTGATTTTTTTGTCTTCAGATTTTATTGATTGCCTTGATTTCATTGGTAGTCAGAATCTTGTCCGTATCCAGTAGCATGATTACCTTATCCTTCACCTTCCCTATACCTGTAAGAATCTCCTGTTCAGCACCATCGCCGCAAGCCGGCGGAGCCTCGATATTCTCTTCGGCTATAGCCAGCACTTCACACACACTGTCTACTACAAGTCCATTTACACGTTTACCGTTTTCACTTTCCATTTCAACTACGATGATACAGGTTCTGTCACTATACACAGAGCCAGGTATGGAAAATTTGATTCTTAAGTCAATCACGGGAATTATCTTCCCGCGGAGATTGATGACTCCCTTTACAAACTCAGGCATTCGCGGCACATGAGTAATGGTCATCATACCGATGATCTCCTTAACTCTCAAGATATGTATCCCATAAATCTCGTTTTCCAGAACAAAGGAAAGATACTTATTCTGTTGAATCGCCATTCTTATCACCTCTTTCTCCTGAATTAATAGTATATAAAGTGTGTTGAAGAACTTTATACGTCATACACTTTGCATACATATGCTTTGCACAGGCTCAGACATTTTTCAGAATCTCGTCTACTATCCTTTCCAAAGCTACAGTCTTACAAACAGCTCCGGCATCGATAGCCTCCTTGGGCATTCCAAACACTACACAACTCTTTTCATCCTGTGCGATGGTATAGGCACCTTCATTTTTCATTTCCAGCAGCCCCAGCGCACCATCCCTCCCCATCCCTGTCATAATGACTCCGACAGCATTCCGTCCGGCATACCTGGCAACGGACCTGAAGAGAATTTCTACAGACGGCCTTTGATGATGCACCATAGGCCCATCGGATATATGTACGTAATATATCGCACCATTCCTCCTCAGCTCCATGTGTAGATTTCCCGGAGCAATCAATACCTTTCCCGGTGACAGGACTTCCTTGTCCTCCGCTTCCTTTACATGAATGGTGCATACCTCGTCCAATCTCTTAGCAAAGGATTTTGTAAAAAAGGGAGGCATATGCTGCACAATGACTACCGGAGGCGTATTTGCAGGCATTTGCTCCAGCACAGTACGTAATGCTTCTGTTCCACCTGTTGAAGCACCGATGGCAATAATCTTGTTTGTTGTCCTAATCAGGGAGGCTTTCCTGTTTTTACTATCCGCTTTTTCCAGCAGCCTGTCTCCGGTTTTTGACAATTTCCACTGTGGAACTTTTGCTACAGCCTTTATCCTTTCAATCAACTGCTCTGTCATATCCCCCACCGAATAGGCTGCAGCCGGCTTGGCCATTACATCCAAAGCACCGTATTCAATCGCTTTTAATGCAACTTCTCCCCCGTCTTCTGCCAGAGAACTCACTACAATAACTCTACAGGGGTAATGATGCATCAGTTTTTTAAGAAAGGTCAGCCCGTCCATTCTAGGCATTTCAATGTCAAGGAGTATAACATCCGGTTTCAGTTCCACAATCTTATCCCTGGCAAAATACGGGTCCGGCACTGCAGCAATCACTTCAATCTCTTTATCCCTGGAAAGCTCACTTGTAAGCATTTTTCTTACCATAGCCGAATCATCTACAACCAGTACCTTTATTCTGTTAATGCCAATCACTCTCCCGTATTATCATAGTCCTGCTTTCTTAAACATATCTTCTACATCCAGAATCAGCGAAACCACCCCATCACCTAATATAGAGGCGCCTGACGCATAGTCTATGGAGTTGAACTCCGTTCCCAGAGGCTTTGATACTATTTCCTGTCTGACTATAATCCTATCTACCGGAAACGCTAGAAGCTTTTGTTCCAGCTCTACTATGACCAACTCACACCGCTCCTTTCCTGCCTTACTTATTTCTTCACCGAAGAATACCTCCGGCTGCAGTACAGGAATAACATGCTCCCTGAGCCTAACCGCTTTTGCTTTTCCCTGCATGATAACCCATTGCTTTTCATCAACTATAAAAAATTCTTTTATAAACAGAGTAGGGACAATATATCTCCCGCCGCACACCTCGACGATGGTTCCATTCACAACTGCGAGGTTCATTGGAATTCTGATTGTAAAGGTACACCCGTTTCCTGGACAGTTTTGGATTTCTACCCTTCCCCCTACTTTCTTTATTTCCTCTTCTACAACATTCATACCCACGCCACGCCCTGAGATACTGTTGATTTTTTCCTGTGTAGAAAAGCCCGGCAAAAAAATGAACCGGATAATTTCTTCTTCGCTGTATTCCTCGTGTGTCTTAGTCATTCCTAAAGCCTGAGCCTTTTTTAAAATTTTGCTGGTGTCAAGTCCCCTGCCATCATCCGATACCTCAACGTAAACATTCCCTCTTTTGCTATATGCCCTGATTGTAATCTGCCCTTCCGGCTTTTTCCCTTTCTCAAGCCGTTCCTGTTCTTCCTCGATTCCGTGGGAGACCGCATTTCTTACCAGATGCATCAGCGGATCAAAGATTTTCTCAGCCGCACTTCGGTCGATCTCAGTATCCTCACCTTCAATGGATACTACAACACCCTTTTGTAGTTCTGCGGCTGTATCTCTGGCTATTCTTGTCAGTCGATGCAGTGTCGATTTTACTTCTACCATTCTTAACGACATTGATAATGCCTGAATTCCTTTTATTATTTTCGCTGTACGGGATAATATAGTCTGGGATCCCAAATCATAACTGCCGGTTTCCGAAGTCCTCTGCTCTAACTGAGAATTAAGAATAAGAAGTTCACCCAGCATATCCATCAGGTTGTCAACTTTCCCGACAGGTATACGGATAAACCCACTTTCAGCTTTTATAGCCGTATTTTCCTTCTTCTCAGTCACCTGACCCTGCTCTTTCAACGCCTGCAGCATGTCATATGCATTAACCTTATTCTCTTTGACAGCCACCTGTCCAAATCTCAATTCCTGCTGACTCTCTCTCTGCTTATTAAGGATATCTTCAATATCCTTATCACTCACCAGACCCTTTCTTAGAAGAATATCGCCTATCCGCCGGTTTGGAGCTTCACACCTTGACTTGAGCATCAAAAGGTGCTCATCAAGCTTAGCTTGATAGTCACTATCCTCAAGCATTCCTGAAGTTTTAAAGCTTATTTCCAAACCCTTGCATACATAAGCCAACATTTCCATATCTTCTTCAGTAAGCTGCTGATTGTCTTCCAAAGCCGCGTTCAATGCCTTGACGAGTTCGGAAGCGGCTTTCTTTACAAATGAACATTCTTCAGGGAGGTCACTGGCAGCGATTCTTTCAAAATGCCCGATAATACTCCCGATAATTCGTCTGTGCGTCTCCCTGCTGCCGCAGTCCAGAATATGTACACCTATATCACTGAGGATTTTCAGTATTTCCTCCTCTTTTTCTTTCCTTTCCAGTTCACTTCTGACCTCATAAGGACTGATCTGTTGAAGGCTTACATCTATGACTTCTGCTATATTCCTGATCCCTGAGGCAATACTGTCAGCCTCTTTTTCCGTCAGCAATAGCAGCTCTATCTTATTCCATTCAAAATTGCAGGTATCATTCCTGAATTCTTCCTCAGACGGACGTTCCGGCTTCGAAAACACAATAGAACCATATCCGTCCAACTCTTCAAAAACCAGCCATGCCCGGACAGTTTTCATCATACAGTCGGGATCTATAGTGACGGTAATCTTGCAAACGGTAAAGCCCCTCCTGCAGTTTTCTTCAATTATCTGCAGCAATTCAGAATACTCCCTGCTTAAAGCATCATAGGTTTCAGTCTCGATGGCTTCCTTCCCCACATCGCCTTCTTTGCCGCCTTTTAGCTGCTCCAGCTTATTTTGCAGGATATCTGTATTGAGTCTTACATCCGACTCTGCATTGGAAATAATCTCGATACAATCCTCCAGGAAATCATGGCAGGCAAACAGTATCCTGATGATATCCTCTGTCAATTCCCTATCGCCGTTCCGTACCTCCTGCAATATGTCTTCCATGGTATGCATCACTTTCTCTATTTTCATGAAATTCATCGCAGCAGAGTTGCCTTTCATGGTATGAGCCACCCTGAAGATACTATTTATTACACTTGCATCAGCGCCAGAATTCTGTATCTTGATCAATGCATCGTTTAATATTAAAAGGCTGTCTTTCATATCCTCCATATACCCGGATAGCATCTCTTTCATACTGACTCATCCTCCATAGAACTCATATTGGCTTTTTCATATAGATTGAGGGCTTGTAACTTAGAAAATCATGTTTTTTATTGATAAGGCTCTCAGAATGCCCAAGCAGCAGCAATCCACCAGGAACAAGCACCTTATGGAATATATCTATCAGCTTCTGTTGCATGTTTTGATCAAAATAAATCATTACGTTGCGGCAAAATACGATATCAAACCCGTGCCTGAAGCCATGTTCACCCATTAGGTTAAATATCCTGTACTTTATCGTGTTTAGAATGACATCCTTTACCCTGAAGTTTTCACCATCCTTAATGAAATACTTGTTAAGATACACTTGCGGTATACCCTCGCATTCGGTTTGCGAGTAAACGCCGGAAGCTGCCTTGGTCAATACCTTTGTACTGATGTCAGTTGCCAGAATCTTTATATCCATTCCCTCTTCCAGGAGCTCTTTTAACACCATTGCGATAGTAACAGGTTCTTGTCCAGTTGAGCAGCCCGCGCTCCATATACGCAATTCATTTTTGCGATTGATTCTGGGATTCTTTTGAAGGATATAAGAGAAATTATTTTTCAAATATTCGAAGTGATCGTTTTCGCGAAAAAATTCCGTAGTATTTGTTGTCATAATATTGATAAATTCTTGAATCTCATTTGCATCCCGCTGCTCTATTAACAAATCCAGGTGCTTTTCAGGATTTTCTACCTGCCTCTTTCTCAGAAGCTTGAAAATTTTTGTCTGGATCAGGTGTTCTTTATGATTATCCAGCGATATCCCGGTCTTTTCCCTTAATATATCTATATATTCCCTACATATATCATCGCTCAGTTTATGCACGGTATCCCTCCATATGCTGAATTTGATGGAATAATGTTATGAAACAGCATTAATCAGAAGAAACGAAAGATAACCCTGATGTTTTTTTGTGATGCTCCAAGCTCATATGTCTTTCTTGGAGCTGCTTGTCATTATTTCGATTTTTACCACGTATTAAGGGAAAATAAACACAGTTTTATTTTAAGAGCAAATTATACGCTTTATGTAAAGTAATAAATCAAGATACATAGATACGTAAAATCAGAAACGGCAGATAAAAAACCGTGAACGCAATAATAGATTTCTTAAACCTTCAAACCATTACAACTAATTATGGAAAATATCAAAATACAGTAACAAGAACATTAGAATCTGGAAAAACAAAAGATGTTAATTTATGAATTCACTTAAGAAATAAAAAGAACAACACACAATTTTTCAACTGTAAACTATTTTTATTATAAAGCAATGTTCTCTAAGAATCAATACTTTTATGACGTACTACACAGTCATGTATGCTGCCAATATCCTTCTACATGTAATTCTTATGAGTCACATTCCAGACAATCGTCAAGCTTATAGCAGTCAAATCAGATTAAGTAGAACTTGACAAGAGTCTATCTGCGCATTAAAATAATTCGTATGCGAATTATTTTAATGCGAAATATTTTAATGCTAAATGTTTGTACACGAAGTAGCTGAGGGGTGAGTTAATGGAGTCATTAAACAGAAGTATAGAGGTCGGAAGACTTTTCAGGGAAGTCATTTCCCTCATGCACCAAAAAATGGACAGAGTTTTTGAAAGCATGGGTATCACTGCACCTCAAGGGATGATTTTAAGCATCCTAATCAAAAAAGGAAAGATGAAAATAAGCGAACTGAGCGAACAAATTTTTCTGTCAAACAGTACTGTATCCGGGATAATAGACAGGCTTGAAAACCAGGGGATTGTTGAAAGAGAAAGAAGTATGGATGATAAGAGGGTAGTATACGTAAAACTATCACCCAAGGCTGATGAAATGCACAAGGACTTTCATCAGATAGTAGAAGCAAAATGGGAAAAATTAATTAAGAAAGGAACACAAGAGGATCTGGAAAAAATTTTGGAAGGGTTGAATACGCTCAAGCGGTTGCTAAGTGAACCAAAAAAATAATTTTGTGTGTTTGGTTTACAGCAAATTCGGCTGTCCCATGCTCAATTCGCAAGTTATGCGGGCACCTGAACATATAATGTAAATCAAAATCACAATTGATATAGATTTAATGATTAAAGAAATTGGATTTGTTATTTCCAATAGCAAAAGTGTACAAATATATATAGCATCCAGGAGATGATGATTAATGCTTCGATTGTATAAGTTTTTAAAACCATACTCAGCTTTAATAGCCGGGGTTTTGATATTGATTTTTTTGCAGACCCTTGCTGATTTATATTTACCGACCTTAATGTCTGATATTGTAAACAAAGGCATAATGATAGGCGATACAGGCTATATCTATAAAGTAGGGGGATTAATGCTGCTTATAGCAGCCGGCGGAACCATATGTGCAATTATTGCCAGCTTTTTGTCGTCAAAAGCTTCCATGGGCTTGGGCAAAATCCTCCGCAACAAGGTTTTCAACCGTGTGGAGAGCTATTCCCTGCACGAATTTGATAAACTTGGAACCTCTACACTTATTACAAGAACTACAAACGATATTACTCAAATCCAGATGGTTACCATAATGATTATGAGAATGATGATCAGTGCCCCAATGATGGCTATAGGCGGTATTATTCTGGCATTATCCAAGGACAGGACTCTGACCTGGGTACTCGCTGTAGCAATTCCTGTTTTAGGAGGTACTATAGCTTTAATTGCATCAAAAGGTATACCTCTGTTTAAGCAAATGCAGGTAAAGCTGGATAAAATCAACCTGGTTTTACGTGAAAACCTCACAGGAATCAGGGTTATCCGTGCATTCAACCGTGATGAACACGAAAAAGCCCGTTTTGAAGCTGCAAATGCAGATTTAACCGATAACTATATTAAAGTCAATAAAATAATGGCCTTTATGATGCCTTCCCTGATGATGGTTATGAACCTGACCACCATCTCCATATTATGGTTCGGTGGAATAAGGATTGACAATGGGGATATGGACCTGGGATCACTCCTTGCATTCATTCAATACGCAATGCAAATAATGTTTTCCATGCTTATGCTCTCAATGATGTTCATAATGGTTCCCCGCGCTCAGGCTGCCGCTATAAGGATTAATGAAGTCCTTGATACAGTTCCGGAAATCGAGGATCCAAAGCAGGTAAAGACAGCAGGTAAAGAAAAAGGTTATGTTGAATTCAGGAATGTTTCCTTCAGTTACCATGGTGCAGAAGAGCCTGCTTTGCAGAATATCTCTTTCAGCGCAAAACCCGGAGAAGTTACCGCGATTATCGGTGGAACAGGTTCAGGCAAATCAACGCTTATAAACCTCATTCCCCGCTTTTATGATGTAGACAGCGGAAGTGTTCTTGTTGACAATATGGATGTACGGGAAATGTCTCAGGAAGCACTTCGTGCAAAGATCGGTTTTATACCTCAGAAAGCAGTCCTGTTTTCAGGTACTGTAACCGAAAATATCAAATATGGTAATGACAATGCTACCAATGAAGAGGTAAAACACGCCGCCGAAATTGCTCAAGCTTTGGAGTTTATTTCCGGAATGAAGGAAGGGTTTGATACTGTAATAGCCCAGGGCGGTACAAATGTATCCGGAGGACAGAAGCAGCGGCTTTCCATCGCCCGGGCGCTTATAAGAAGACCGGAGATATATATTTTCGACGACAGCTTTTCAGCACTGGATTTTAAAACAGATGCCATGCTTCGTGCAGCACTTAAAAATGAAATTGCTGATGCTACAGTGCTGATTGTCGCTCAAAGGGTTGGAACAGTTATGGATGCAGACCGTATTATTGTTTTGGATGAAGGACGTATAGCGGGCATCGGTACCCATAGAGAGCTTTTAAATACCTGCGAGGTGTACCGTGAAATTGTATCCTCACAGTTGTCAGAGGAGGAATTAGCATGAGTGGAGTAGGTACAGAAAAAAGAACTGTTCAAAGGCCGAGAGGAGGTGCACACGGAGGAGGTCCTGGAGGTGCTCTTGGAATGCCCGTTGAGAAAGCTAAGAATTTCAAGGGAACACTCAAGAGATTGCTTGGTTACCTGAAACCTCATAAAGTAAACCTCATTGCTGTACTTATATTTGCAATTATTGGAATGGGTTTCACAGTTATATCACCCAAAATTACCGGTAAGGCTATGAACAAGCTGACAGATGGCATTTCTGCAAGGATGGTCTTAAAGGAGATTTCCGGCCAACAGAAGAAATTTCAGGAGCAGATAAAGCTGCAAATGCAAAAAGGTACTCAGTCACAACAGAATGCTAGCCAGCTGGACCCTGAAGCGTTGAAGGCTATTCAGGAAATGATGCAGCTGCCTTTACTGGATACAATCGAAGATCCCGAACAAAAGGCCGAAATATGCAAGAAACTGATGTCTTTAAGCAAAAAGCTGCCAAATGCCACTCAGGCTTCAGAAGGCCAGCAGAAAATGAACTATTCGGAAGAACAGATAGACAGAGTAATAAAAGCAATAGAAGAAACTGACGGCAAAGTGGATTATACGTATATCGGAAGAATACTTCTGATATTATTGGGTTTCTACTTATTGAGTTCAGCTTTCACTTTTATCATGCAGTATGTTATGTCTGGCGTCGCTCAAAAAACAGTATATAATATGCGTAAGGACGTAGACAACAAACTACCCAGATTGCCACTCAAGTATTTTGACTCAAAGACCCATGGAGAAATTTTAAGCCGCGTGACCAATGATATAGATACTATATCTCAGACGCTGCAGCAAAGTTTGACCCAGTTGATTACTTCCATTGTACAGATTCTTGGCTACATCATAATGATGCTGACCATAAGTCCGGTGCTGACACTAATAGTGCTTGCTACACTGCCGCTTTACATTTTCTCAACAGCTTTTGTTGCAAAAAAATCACAGAAATACTTCGCAGCACAGCAAAAAGAACTCGGACAGCTCAGCAGCCATGTTGAAGAAATGTATACCGGACACAAAATAGTAAAAGCCTTTGGTCATGAAAAAGATTCTATTGAAAAATTCAGCGGAATAAATGACAAACTGTATGAATCTGGCTGGAAAGCACAGTTCGTATCAGGTATAATGTTTCCTCTGATGAATTTTGTAAGCAATTTGGGGTATGTACTGATTTGTATTGTGGGCGGACTGTGGATGACCAAAAACAGACTTAATCTGGGAGACATCACAGCATTCATCCAATACTCAAGATCATTTACCATGCCTATAGTGCAGACTGCAAACATCGCAAATATCATTCAATCTACAATTGCATGTGCTGAAAGGGTTTTTGAAATACTTGACGAGCAGGAGGAAATCCCTGACAGTCCGGATGCCAAAGTAATAAAGCTGCCAAAGGGCGAGGTTGAGTTTAAAAATGTTAAATTCAGCTATAAGGAAACAGAGCCCCTTATAGAAAGCATGAACCTTGATGTAAAACAAGGCCATACCATTGCTATTGTAGGTCCTACTGGTGCGGGTAAAACTACTCTTGTAAATCTGTTGATGCGTTTTTACGAAATCAATGAGGGAAAAATTACAATTGACGGTATAGATATAAGAGATATCAAGCGAGGCGCTTTAAGGAGTATGTTCGGTATGGTGCTTCAGGATACATGGCTTTTTAACGGAACGATAAAAGATAATATTGCATATGGCCGTGAAGGTGCAACTATGGATGAAATTGTAAGGGCTGCCAAAGCAGCTCATGCAGACCACTTTATCAGAACACTGCCTGACGGTTACAATACAATATTAAATGAGGAAGCCACCAATATATCTCAAGGGCAAAAGCAGCTACTTACTATAGCACGTGCAATACTGGCTGACCCTGCTATCCTTATTCTTGATGAGGCTACCAGCAGCGTTGACACAAGGACGGAAGTTTTGATACAGAAAGCTATGGCAAACCTTATGAAGGACAGAACTAGCTTTGTAATTGCACACAGATTATCCACGATACGGGATGCTGAGATGATACTTGTTATGAATCATGGAAGTATTATAGAAATGGGTAATCACAAAGAGCTGCTGTCAAAGGGCGGTTTCTATGCGGATCTCTACAACAGCCAGTTTACAGGTGCCAATCTCGAAAATGAAGCTGTATAAATAATACAAATCTGAAGCAAAAACTCTATCTTAACGCGTTGTACCAGATAAATTCTGTTATTGAACTGGGTAATACAAGGGTTAAGTTAGCAGTTTTTGCTTTTTTTCTTCCGATATCAGGCCATCAGGGTTTAGCAGTAGCACATATCTCCTAATGCTCCTGTATAGATTTTGATTAGCAGATTTTCTTGACCTAAACCCCAGCTATACTATAATAATGTATACAAACATTAATTTAAAAAGGAATTTCACATGAACACACTGAGCTATGTATCTTCATTCATTATCGGAGCAGGCATACTTCAAGGAGTATTTCTTGCAGTCATATTATTAAGTATTGGAAAGGGAAACAAAAGAGCCAACCGCATCCTTGCTTTTCTTCTGCTGACATTTTCCATCAACATCACCCACTCCGTATTGTTTGCAGATTTGATTTACAAACAGAATAACCCGCTTATGAAAATAAATGAGCCTTTTCAACTGCTGCTGGGACCGCTTACCTTCTTTTACATAAGAGAGCTGACTAGCCCTTTAAACCGTTTTAAAAAAGCAGATATTTTTCACATTTTACCCTTTGGACTTTACAGCCTTATGATTTTATTTTCACCCAAAATTGAGGCATGGCACTCATTTTTGAAGCAATATTCGAGCACAGCCACAGTTTTCATATGGAGTATCATACTAACCCATATAGTATCCTATACAATAGCAGCAGTACACTGCTCCGAATTGCACCGGAAACGGATAAAGGAATGCTATTCCGATATTGACAGGATTAACTTGAACTGGTTGAAATACATGCTTTGTATTCTACTTGCAGTCTATTTAATATATTTTGTACTGCTTGTCTGGCTGATTCACGGAAGCAATCCATTCCCCCACTTTCAAAAGGTTATTTGCATTATCCTGTCTATATCTGTATTTGGCTTTGGTTACCGCGGTCTTACGCAGCCTGAAATTTTCAACAACAATTTGCCGGACAATGAGATAAGCCTGGAAAAAATGCAACTAGAAAGCATATGTACAGATGAAAACCCAAGTCCAAAATATGAGCATTCCGGTCTTGATGCTATGGAAGCAGATGAAATTTCGAAGAAGCTGTCAGCTTTTATGGATGAAGAAAAGCCTTATTTAAATCCTGAACTGACGCTGCCTGATCTCGCCTCAATGCTGGAAATACCACGGAACCGCCTCTCACAGGTATTGAACGAAAAATTGGGCATGAACTTTTATGATTTCATTAACGGGTATCGCATAAAAAGGGTTCAGGAGCTGATGGCTGATCCCTCTTATCAATATATGAAAATACTTGCCGTTGCATTTGATGCAGGTTTCAGCTCTAAAGCAACTTTTAATAATTTCTTTAAGAAGTATACCGGCGTTACCCCTTCAGAGTACAGAAGACAACTGGAAACTAAATAGGACGGGTCCTAACCTACCCGGATATTACAAATTCATACGTCTATTCCTATCCGCTAAGACGACTAAATCCTCCTTACAGCTTACAATTACAACATAAAACACTTTTAAGGAGGATTTATCCATGCAGCAAAACAAAATAGAAAAACCCTTTATTAAATTAACTGAAGTGGTTAAAGAATTTAGTAATGAAAGAGGAAAGTTTACAGCTCTCGATCGAATTAATCTCTCTATTTCCAAAGGGGAGTATGTCGGTATCGTAGGAAAATCCGGCAGCGGAAAAACTACCCTGCTTAATATGCTTACAGGAATTGACCGTCCCACATCAGGGGATATTGTTATAGACAACCGGGTTATCACTTCCCTGTCTGAAAGCCGAATGGCTGTATGGCGCGGTAGAAACATAGGGGTGGTTTTTCAGTTCTTTCAGCTCCTTCCTACACTGACTGTTCTGGAAAATGTAATGCTTCCAATGGATTTCTGCAATTCATACCCCTATACTGCCAGAAAGACCAGAGCTTTATCCCTTCTTGATAAGGTGGGTATGAAAAGCCATGCTGATAAAATACCTTCCAGTCTTTCAGGCGGCGAGCAGCAGCGGGTGGCAATAGCACGCGCGCTGGCAAATGATCCGCAGATTATTGCAGCTGATGAGCCCACCGGAAACCTTGACAGCCGGACAGCAGGAATGATATTCGGAATTTTTGATAAACTGGTGGAAGAAGGTAAAACAGTAATAATTATTACCCATGATAAGGAAGTCGGCATGCGTGTAAACCGATGCGTCACAGTAGCCGACGGTAAAATAACTGAAGATATACCCACAGAAAGGGATTCTTCCAAGTATTTCAGGGGGGTGAACTGACATGTTCAGACTTTGTTGGAAAAAGAGTATTAAAGATTTTTTATCCAGTAAGTCAAGGACACTGCTTGTGCTTCTTGCAATGATTGTAGGAATTACCGGCATGGGAGCAGTATTGAACGCCCAGGCTATACTCACCAGAGAAATGACTGCCAATTATCTGAATACAAATCCGGCTTCAGCCACTCTTTGGGTAGAAGCCCTGAACAAAAATATAGTCGAACAAGTACGGCAAATGCCCGGAATAAAATATGCCGAGCAAAGAAGAACTGTACCTGCGCGTGTAGTTTCAGAAACTTCCATAGGAAAAGAAATATATCTGTTTGTAATAAGTGATTTCAACGACTTGAGCATAAGTACCTTTACCTCTGAAAAGGGCAGCTGGCCTCCTGCAAAAGGAGAAATCCTTATCGAAAGATCAGCAGTTGATGTGCTGAAATGTAAGATTGGAGACATAATTAACGTAAAGCTGCCAGACCTGCCTGCTGCAAAACTGAACATCACCGGGATACTGCATGCTCCGGCACTTTCCCCTGCCTATATGGAAGGCTTTGCATACGGCTTCATTACACCGGAAACATACCGGATGCTCGGTGGAAAAAACGGTATGAATGAGCTAAAATTTGTCGTTTCGGATAACCAGATGGACAAAAAGCATATCCGGGATATTACTAATAAACTAAAAGACTGGCTGGAAAAACAGGGAAAAAGGGTTGAGAGGATCGAAATTCCCAAACCGGGAAAACACCCGCATGCAAGTCAGATGGAGACGCTGCTCTTCCTTATAGGCTCTTTTGGGATACTCACTTTAATCCTAAGTGTCATCATTGTAGCCAATATGATTTCAGCTATATTATCACAGCAAATCCGGCAGATAGGCATAATGAAAGCTGTGGGCGGAAGACCTCTTCAAATCGCATCAATCTACTTGACATCAATCCTGATCCTTGGAGGTATAGCTATAGTTGTGGCGATCCCGCTGGCTGTCATAGGGGGAAGGGCATATTCAAACCTGGCAGCGGAAATGCTGAATTTCAAAATATTTGACAACAGTATCCCGTTAGGAATATATCTTATTCAAGTGCTGGTAGGTCTGCTGCTGCCTTTGACAGCTGCGGTCTACTCCATAATAAAAGGGAGCTTTGTCACTGTAAGAGAAGCACTTCAGGACTATGGGGTTTCTTTGAAAGGGAAACATACAAAAGAGGTCTTGCTATATAAGATAAAAGGTATTTCACGCCCATTTCTTCTATCCATAAGAAATACTTTCAGAAAAAAGGGCAGGTTGTTATTCACATTCGGTGTTTTATCCATAGGAGGAGCCCTGTTTATCACTGCCATGAATGTTTCAGCATCTATGAATTCCAGTACTGTAGGATTTATCAAATCATTCCGTTTTGATGTATCGGCTATGCTTGCGCGGCCTTATGACAAGACAGATATAGAAACCGCGGTAAAAAAAATTCCAGGTATAAAGTATATGGAGGTTTGGGGAGGTTCCCAAGCTGCACGTATGCATCAGGACAGCATGAAGGGCAATAACTTCACCATACTGGCTGTTCCCCCTGATACCAAAGCAATTGCTCCTATACAGCCAAGCTCAGGCCAGTGGCTGAAATACGAAGATACAAATGCAATAGTCATAAACCAGATGGTGCTATCACTGGAGCCTGACATAAAACTGGGTGACACAATCACATTAAGTATCAACGGCAGGGAGTCAGACTGGAAGATTACCGGAATTGTGCAGGAAATAATGTCTGAACCCAAAGCATATGTTAATATGGAGTATTTCCAGAATGTAACAGAGCAGGACGGTCTTGGCCAAAATGCAGTGATAGTTATCGATAAGAAAGAAGCGAAAAGCATAAACAATATGGCAAAGATAATTGAAACTGAATTGGAGTCTTCCGGTTTTCAGATAGTAAAAGTCCAAAGGCTGGCTGATATACGTGAAAAGGTAGAAGAGCATCTTCTCATAATAGCCAGCATGCTGGTAATAATGTCGTTCCTCGGAGTTACAGTCGGAGGTCTTGGACTGTCAACTACCATGAGCATCAATATTCTTGAACGCACACGTGAAATAGGTATTATGCGCGCTGTTGGAGCCTCCACCAAATCAATATTCCGTATAATACTGGGTGAAGGTATTGTTATAGGACTGCTCAGCTGGGTATCTGCCGTATTGATAGCAGCTCCGGTAAGCATTTTCATGAGTATTACCTTTGGAAATGTCTTCTTTGAAACGCCTCTGAAGATTTCATTTTCACCATTGGGCATTTTCATTTGGTTGGGGCTGGCTTTAATACTGGCAGCACTCTCAAGTCTTTATCCGGCTTGGAAGGCTACAAAAATGGGCGTACGCGAAGTCCTTGCCTACGAATAGAACATTTTTTTCAATTCTTTAATTTATTTCAAAATTATCTATAGACATTTATGTAAATTAAACTTAAAATAGTATGATAATTCATTCTACATACTACGGAGGATATTACACAAAATGAGCCGGCTGGGAGATAAGGAATTTTACAAAACACTGGTGCATCTGGCTGTTCCTATAGCGTTACAGAGTCTTGTTGCATCATCTCTGAATATGATAGATGCCATTATGGTGGGACAGTTGGGAGAAAAAGCAATCGCAGGTGTGGGTATAGCAAATCAGGTTTTCTTTCTGCTAAACCTGATTCTGTTTGGTGCTTACAGCGGAGCAAGCATATTTGCATCACAATACTGGGGCAAGGGTGATATCGGCGGAGTAAGGACAGTGCTCGGTATTTGTCTGAAAATAGGCTGCGGAATATCTCTAATATTCACTCTCGTGTGTCTGATATTCCCTAAACACATTATCGGGCTGTTCAACAGTGATCCTATTGTTATCGACCTTGGCGTACAGTTTTTAACAATAAATGCAATGAGCTTTGTAATAATGGCAATTTCCTTTTGCTATGCAGCATTATCCAGAAGTACCGGTTATGTCAAACTGCCAATGTTTGCCAGCATTATTGCTTTGTCATTAAATACGGTACTAAATTTCCTTCTCATCGAGGGCAATTTAGGATTCCCGTCCATGGGGGTACGCGGCGCTTCAATTGCTACACTGATCTCACGTATAGTGGAAGCGCTAATAATAGTTCTGGTAATATACACTGCAAAACACCCTGTAGCCGCAGGTCTCAAGGAATTGATGAGCTTCGACACGGATTTCCTGAGGAAGTTTATCAAGACTACTTTGCCGGTTATTTTACATGAAGGCCTATGGTCTCTGGGAGTAACATTTTACACGTTCATTTATGGACATATGGGTACTCCTGAAGCCGCTGCCATGAATGTTGCCGCCTTGAATATCGTTTCAAACATTGACAGGATCGCTTTAGTCTTATTCTTTGGTTTGTCCAATGCCTGTGCCATCATGGTCGGGCATAAGATCGGAGAGGGTAATAAGGATCATGCATACCGTGACTCCGGAAGATTACTGATTATAGGCCCTCTTTTAGGTGTAGCTACGAGCATAATGCTGCTTTTATCCTACAACAGCATACTGTCGTTATTTCACGTCTCAGCCGATGTCAAGCATCTTGCTGCCCAAGTACTTACTGCCATGGTTTTCGTATTTCCGATAAGAACATTTAATTTTGTCATGATTGTAGGCGTAGCAAGAGCAGGTGGTGATACAAAATTTTCACTGTTTATGGAGATTTTGCCCCTATGGCTGTTTGCAATACCTTTGACTGCCCTGGGCGGGCTTTATTTTAATCTCCCGCTCATATACGTATATCTTCTGTCGACTACCGAAGAGTTTATAAAAGCCTCTTTGGGCTTACGCAGATATTTCTCCCGCAAGTGGATACACAATGTAACTCATACTTAATTCAATACAATGAGGTAAACTCACTTCAGTGAGTTTACCTCAAGTTTATACGATAAGTGATGAATATGAGAGATACAGCCAGAAAAAACATTGAAAAAATCAGAAATCTTGTAGGTGATATTACTGAAGATCAACTCAGGCACGTAGACTGCTTTGTCGGAGACAAGATAGCCATGTTCATGCCTGTGACCGGCCCATGCCTTTATTCCATTTCTCCCCTACATACACATCCATCATATATGTTTGTACTGTCATTTGACAACACTACTGTTGTTAAAATTCATGGAAATACAATACGTTCGGAGCAGGGAAAACTCAGTGCGTTATCCCCCGGAATTCCTCATCAGGAACTTAATGACGGCTTCACTTCAAGGTACATAGCAATATTTATTGATAAGGAACTCTTTGAAGGTGAGTTGGGTGAGTATATAAATAAAAATATAGTATTCCCGGGAGAATACTATAAGGCTCCCGAAGCGCTTCTTCCCAGGCTGAGGAGCTTTATGATAGAAGCAGATAATAATATGCCCGGGCAAAAAACTCTTTTATATACTATCGGCCTGGAAATATGCCATACAATCATAAGGTCTGTCCTGAATCTTAACCATGCACATGATAGGGTTTCCTACAGGCTTGAAATTGATAAAGTTATTCACTATCTGCACAATAACTATAACAGAAGAATATCAGTTAACGAACTTTCGAAGATAGCAAACATGTCGCTGTCACATTTCTCAAGGGTATTTAAAAAAGAGACCGGACAATCAGTATTGGATTATCTTTTAGAACTCCGTTTTGAAAGGGCGCGGAAAATGCTTACCCATGAAAATATGCCTATAACACAGATAGCTATGGAATGTGGCTTCGGAAGCTCAGCCTACCTGTGTTCAGGTTTTAAAAAGAGATATAATCTAAGTCCGCTGGAATATAAAAAACAGTTTGGCAGTAGTTGATTACAGCAGCTAAATGATAGATATTTTTGAGGAGATATAGCTTGCATAGCTGGCTTGATTCTACTATAAAGTAATATCAAGCCAACCTTATTAACGTTTTATTACTATCTTTTTACTCAGCAGAAACCGTTTCAAGGCAACCATGAATCCGCGCGGCACTTCCCTTTTCTCCTGAACGGGCTCTGCTATCGCTATTTCAGCCATTTTCATAATACTCTCAAAGGAACCGGCCCCTGCTATAAATCTTGACGGATGACAAAACACTGCATCATCGATTCCGACTATTTTTCCAAGTTCCTCTTCTCTTTTTCCTGCCCAAGCCTTCGGAAGTCTTTTCCTGTCTCTGAATGAGCTTCCATTATCCCTGACAGTTTGTAGTAGATACTGCTCTTCCCTTGGATAAATAACGAATAAAACTTCCTTCTCCCTGTCTATTCTGGATAAAGTGTTTGCCCAGGGATAAGCTGCTTCCAGTATAAGAAGCTCCGGCCTTACCCGGTTATTATATGCATATACGACATACTCTCTTGCTTTAATATTGGAAATACGCTGATTGATTGTATTTCCAAGTGTAGCAGAAGCAAATTCCACTGCTTTGCTGAAAGCTTTTTCTTCAGATATACCGTCATCCCAGGGCGGGTTAAAACCTGCAATGATAGAAGTAATATTCATTGTGGGGATAATGGTTTCAGTAGTCCTAATACCATTATCCGCTGCATCAATACTCTCAATCAGGACGGCATCTATATCTGAAAAGATTTCATCAACTTCTTTCTCCTGTAATTGCGGCTCTCTTGAAACTATAACTTCCTTACCGAATTTTCTCCATATCAAACCACATGCGGCATATGGAGTTCCGTTTTCACGATATTCCTTTTCAACCTGATGGTGGTCAAATTCCCCGTCTCCTACATCATATACCAGATCAAGCTTGCTGAGGATCTCAGTATCTCTGGTCCTTACAACCTCTACGTCGAATAATTCCTTAAGTATGGCTGTTGCCATTACCTCATCCGCATGAAACCTGCCATTATGAGTACCTACTTTTCTAAATTGCTTCTTTGTATCGATTATAACCCCTTCTCTCCATAAGGTGATCTTACATGAATCAATCCCTCTTAAAAGCAAGAAAATATGTTGTCAAAACTATTATTAGCTGTGCGGAAAATTTGATTCAGGTATAACCATGTAGAAAATGAAAAAAGAACAAATATGTTTTCATTGAAAAGATTCATCCTAAAATTTGTATTCATGAATGTTCACAATTTATTAATATTGTAATCACAGAACACACACATTGACAGGATAGAATAAAATCATCAAATGATGAAAGGAGTTATATAAAAATGAGTAAAAAGAAAGTACTTATAGCACTTGCAGTTACTACTGCACTTACCCTTCCTCTCTCAGTTTTTGCTGCCACTTCAGATACCCAGGTTGCAAAAAGCATACGCGGTTTCTTTGGAATTGACTTTTCCAAACTAACCGAAAAACAAAAAACAGACGCTAAGGATTATGGCAAAAAAATGGCTGATCTGCAAAAAGATTTCATTAACAAGATGGTTGAGAATGGATCAATGACAAAAGAGCAGGGTGATGCGGAAATCAAAAGAATAGACGAAGCTATTAAGAACGGGGAAGAACTCAATTTCCTGTCAGGTTTCGGAAGAGGAAGGGGCGGTTTTAGCGGTCCTGGAATGAAGGGTGGTTTGGGCATTGGAAAAATCGACACTTCAAAGCTTACTGACCAGCAAAAAGCTGATCTGAAGGATTCCCGCAAAAAAATAATCGAACTGCAAAAGGAATCTATCAGCAAATTAGTTGCAAACGGTCTTCTTACCAAAGAACAAGGCGATGCTGTTATAAAGAAAGCTGAAGAGACAGCAGCCGAAATTGAAAGCGGCGACCTGACTGCGGGAATGGGTCTTGGAAGAGATAGTTTCGGTTTCTTTGGTATGTATAGAACTGATGCTTCCACGTTGACTGAAAAGCAAAAAACAGACCTGAGTGAAATAAAAACTAAAATGACTGCACTACACAAGGAATTGATAAACAAACTCGTTGCCAATGGTACTATTACCAAGGAAGAGGGCGATGCCGCCATCCAAAGGCTCGACAATATGAAAGATTTTGACGGACAATACGGTATGCACGGTAAAAAGGGAATGAAAAAAGGACGCTTTGGCAGTCCCGGGAGACAGGGCAACACAACGACAACCAACAGCTCAATCACAACACAGGCTGCTTCATAAATAAAAAAAATAAACCCTTTATGACAGGAATTTTATAATTCACAATCATAAAGGGTTTATTTTTGTATTAAGAGCATTACTATGACACTATTGTTTACCTTGCTTCATAGTGAGTGTGCAAGAGATGATGTGCCTTATGACTTCCCGGCTCTCCAAGGTATTCCTCATATAACTTTTTGATCTCAGGGTTATCGTGGGATTTCCTTTTTTCACAAGCCTTGTCTATTGCATAAATACCTTCTATCCTCTTTTGCTTGACTTCTTCAGTTTTCGATTTATCCATTATGATAGGTTGTCCGCCCCCATTTATACATCCACCCGGACAGGCCATAACCTCAACGAAATGGTAATCAGCCTCTCCAGCCTTTATTTTATCCAGAAGCTTAGCTGCATTTGCAGTACCGCTTGCTACAGCTACTTTTATTTCCATACTGTTAATATTTATCACAGCTTCCTTGATACCGTCAATTCCCCGGACAGCAGTATATTCTACCTCCTTCAGGTCTTTGCCCGTAAGCCTGTCCGCCACTGTACGCAGTGCTGCTTCCATTACACCACCGGTATTTCCGAATATGACCCCGGCACCTGAGTAAGTACCCATTATGCTGTCATAGCTGCTGTCAGGCAGTTCCTGAAATTCTATCCTTGCCTGCTTTATCATTTTTGCCAGTTCCCTTGTAGTAATAACTGCATCTACATCCCTCAGTCCGTCTGTTCCCATCTCTTTCCTCTCAGACTCGTATTTCTTAGCTGTGCACGGCATTACTGAAACTACAAATATATTCCTGGGGTCAATACCGGACTTCTCTGCATAGTAAGACTTTGCTACTGCACCAAACATCTGCTGCGGTGATTTGCAACTGGAAAGATTTCCAATGAAATCATGATATTTATGCTCACAAAACTTGACCCATCCAGGAGAGCAGGAAGTTATCAGAGGAAGCTTGCCGCCGTTATTTATCCTTTGAATCAGTTCATTACCCTCTTCTATTATAGTAAGATCCGCACTGAAGTTCGTATCAAATACCTTGTCGAAACCTAGTCTTCTCAGAGCACTAGTCAATTTGCCTTCTACATTTGTACCTACAGGCATACCAAACTCTTCACCAAGAGCTATTCTTACAGCAGGTGCAGTCTGTACTACAACGTGAAGATCAGAATTTTCCAAAGCATCCCAGACCTTATCCGTATCATCTCTTTCCTGAAGTGCACCGACAGGACAAATTTTAATACACTGACCACAGTTTATGCACTCATACTCATTCAAGCTATTCTCGTAGGGAGTCGTAACTGAAGTATGAGCACCTCTGTAAGCATAGTTTATAACTCCCACACTCTGTGTTTTGTCACATACACTTACACAACGTCCGCAAAGTACACACTTGCTTGGATCCCTCACTACAGGTGCCGATGTATCTATCAACCCACGGTCTGATTTCTTTTCATAAGGAATATCATTTATTCCCATTTCATTGCAAAGTTTCTGAAGCTCGCAGTTCATATTTCTTGAACATGATAAACATTCCCTGTTATGGTTTGCCATAATAAGTTCTAAAATATTCTGTCTTGCTTCCCTGACAGTTTTATTTGCGGTCCTTACTTCCATTCCCTCACAAACCTTTGTTACACATGCGGGATGTAATCCCCTCCATCCTTCTACTTCAACAACGCAAATTCTGCACGAACCAACCTCGTTAATACCCTTCATATAGCATAATGTAGGAATGTCAATCTTTAACTGTTTAGCCGCCTGCAATACGGTAGTATCCTTAGGTACTGAAATTTCAAGACCATCTATCTTAATATTAATCATATCCATGGTTATTTTACCCCCTTGCTGCTCGTGCCGCTTGTCCCAAAAGTGCATTTCCCGGTAGAACACTTGCCTGCAGTATGCGCTTCAAATTCTTCTTCAAAAAACTTAAGCAAAGTGATTACAGGTACAGGAGCGCTTTGTCCCAATCCGCAGAAGCTTGTAGTTTTCATTGTCTGAGCCAGACTCTTCAGCTTTTTGATATCCGCAGCAGTTCCTTTGCCCTCTGTCAGTCTCTCAAGTATTTCTACCATTCTTTGATTTCCTTCCCTGCACGGGGTGCACTTGCCACAAGACTCTTCCTCGAAAAATTCCATTACTGTCTTAAGATAATCCACCGGACAGTGGCTGTCATCCACTACTAATACTGCACCTGAGCCGAGTGATAATCCGTTCTTTTTCAGATCATTATAGCAGATTTTTGTATCTAACAAGCTCTCAGGAAAACAAGCACCGGATGATCCACCCAAATGTACAAATTTAAGTTTTCCACCGTTTGGAATTCCTCCACCGATGTCATATATAAGTTCCCTGAGCGTAATACCGAAGGGGACTTCATATACACCTCTGTTTACTACATTTCCCGAAAGACACATAAGCTTGGTGCCACCGCTGAAATCCGTTCCAAAAGAACTGAACTTGTCTCCACCCTCACTGATTATCCAGGGAATGCAGGAGTAAGTTTCAACATTGTTCAGTATGGTCGGCATCTGATACAGTCCACAGTTTTTAATATATGGCGGCTTTTGCCTTGGCCTTCCGGGCTTACCCTCAATAGATTCAACAAGTGCAGTATTTTCACCACATACATAAGCACCCGCCCCGGATACTACAAAAAGATCGAAATCAAAGCCTGCGCCCAGAATGTTCTTACCCAGGTAACCGGATTTTTTTGCATTCTCTATTGCGCTCTTTATAGTTCTCTGTATTGCTGTGTATTCTCCCCTTACATATATGTAACCTTCTGTAGCTCCCATTATAAATGCGCCGATAGTCATACCTTCAATCAGCATCAAAGGGTCTTCCGCCATTATGTGCCTGTCCTTGAATGTACCGGGTTCACCTTCGTCAGCATTGCAAACCATATACTTGGGACCCTTTTTAATAGCATATGCCTGCTCCCACTTTATGCCAGTAGGATAAGCAGCCCCTCCCCTGCCAAACAGATTGGCTTTCTTGATTTCTTCTATAATATCCAAATGCTGCATGGTAATTGCTTTCTTAAGGCCTTTATACCCACCGTTTGCAATGTATTCCTCCACAGAGTCAGGCTTTATCCTGCCGAATCTTGCACTTAAAATCCTAGTTCTTTCCATAGTTAAGCCCCTCCCTGTAAGAAATCACTATATCTTTCAAACTTCCTTCCGTAAGGTTTCCATATACATTTTCACCTATCTTGATTGCGGGAGCTATGTCACAAGCCCCAAAGCAACTGGAAAGCATCAAAGTAAAAATTCCATCTCCTGTGGTTTGTCCCGGCTTTATCCCAAGCTCCTTTTCCAGCATGTGTATTACATTTTCCGCACCTGATACATGACATGGACCACTTTTGCAAACTTCAATAAGGTATTTGCCCCTTGGCTCCATTCCAAACATAGCGTAAAAAGTAATAACCCCATATACCTTACTCAGTGGTAAATCAAGTGATTCAGCAACGTAAGACACCCATTCAGCCGGCAGATAGTTCTTTCCTGAAAGCAGCTGAAGTTCCAACATGATCTGGATAAGATTTTCCTTTGCATTCCCGAATTTGTCCAATACCTCTTTGACCTTTTCCATTTTAACCTCCTATGTCCCCAGTGCACCAAATGAATCATCCCACCGGGCACACAAAAAGCTTTACTATACTTTCTATTGGGGTAAATGTATTTATTTCACTTCTTTGTTCATTCTAAAAATTAGCCTGCTTAATCATTCCCACCTTGATATATTAATTAAAATCCAACCGATCCTTTAAGTGTATACCAGTTTTACATGCCTAATTTTCCAAATAGCGCCAAGCTCTGCAACACTCTGCTATCAAGTTTCGCTTATGCACATAGTATATTGTATACATTGTACCTCATCATTTACCTAATAATAGTTGTTTTTGCGGGCACTGATGAATTTGCGCTTGAAGAGCAGGATTCCGAAGGCACTTCTTAAGACCCATGCAAAGAAGCTTTTATCAGGTGTGTGGCAGCTGCAAATGCCCACATACCCTGATAGATTCGTTATTCATTATTTACAGGGAATAATCAGTGATTATCAGTGGAATATTTTACTGCCGCCATTGACAGGATTATTAAAACTTATCTACTTTATATTTTATATTATTATAAGTTTATGTCAATCAAAACTTTGATATTTTTTTCACATATACTGCGTTTTTGCTTTATTTTTCTGTCAATTATATCATTTTTCTTATATTTTTGACTTAATTTTCAATATAGACCGAGTAAATCGGATGCTATTCATGTATACATTCCAAATTGCTTTACATTCGTGATGAAACATAATAAAATTAATACATAAATACTTACTTAAAAAACGAATTGGAGTTGATTGTTATGAATAATACTACAATCGATCTCTCTCATCACAATTCTCGTCATACCGAATGCTGTACCTGTATGAAAGGCTATCCGAAAAAATGCAGCTGCGGCGGATTAATTCATGCTGAATCAACTGATAGTGAGTCCTTTGGATTACTGGTTGTGTATAGGTGTGACTCTTGTAATTTTGTTTATGATGTTCAGGAAGAAGAGTACTAAAAAACGTACCGTGTTTTTCTTATATTAATGTCAATTAGTACATTTAAGCATATGTTAACATATTGTTTTCATATGCTTTTTTGTTGTCCACGAAAGTTCGTTTATTTGTGTATATCCATGATTCTGGGGGCAACTGACAAATTTATATTCTGACAAGCCTTTTCTACACTATTTTCATCTTTTATTGAATAAAATCTATATATACATATCGTTGCATTAGTAAATTAATTTTAGCTTACTAAGCATGCGACAAAACAAAGGAGGTTTTTCTTATGAAGAGGATTTTAACCCTACTGCTGGTAGTATCACTGTTAGTCGGTTCCATCTCATTTGCCGCCTGCCCAATTGAGGGTTCGCTGCAGAAGTCTGCAATAAGTCTTGTTCCTCCAAACGAGGGAAAAATAGCTGCTATGCTTATAAAGCAAGGTGCAATAAGCAAAAGTGCTACCCCTGAGGAAATTGAAAGTGCAGTAAATACATATCTCCACAAAAAAATGACAGCCGCTGCTGTAATAAATTCAGAGGCTGATAAGCAAAGTTTGCTCCGAAGTATTGTAACCTGTGGGGAAAAAAATCTCGACTACACCAACCTTCTTCACGGAAAAAAATTTGGCAAAGGTATGACAACACCTCAGGGAGCATCGAATATTCCCTGGAATGGAGAAGTAAAAAAAGCCAGGCTACTGATACTTCTTGCTGAGTTTGGCAATGACGTGTATGACGATGGACCCCTTCATAATAATATTGAAAAGCCAGGTGTCCAAAACAACTCGGATATGTGGGTAAAGAATTTCAGCCTGGAACACTACAACAGAATGTTGTTCACCAAAGGTGGCTATGACGCTGTTGACAAAGATGGCAGCAGTTTGCATCTGGATAGTATGATAGACTACTATCTTGAACAATCAGGAGGAAGTTTCAGGGTTGAGGGAAATTCTTACGGCTGGTTCAAACTTCCACATTCTGAAGCCTACTACGGCGACAATACGGAAGACGGTACTGATGATAAAGCTCCAGGAAACCCAAGGGATCTGGTCAAGGATGTATTGTCAGAAGCGGCAAAAGCTGGAGTACCCTTTGAAGATTATGATTTGGAAGATCCTTATGACCTGGACACTGACGGAAATTTTTATGAGCCTGATGGAATAGTCGACCGCCTCGTTATTGTGCATGCTGGAATCGACGAAAGCGGTGGAGGAGGAGCACAGGGAACAAATGCACTTTGGGCTCACAGTTGGGATCTGGGAGGTTTATACAAAATACCCGGTACAGAAATAAGGGCGTATAATTACATAATGCAAGGAGAAAACGGAAGTATAGGTGTATTCTGCCATGAGTTTGCGCATGATCTCGGAATCCCTGATGAGTATGATACCAGGTATAGCGGCAATGGAGATGCAGTGGGATTCTATTCGCTGATGTCAAGCGGCAGTTGGACGGGAAAACCTCTGGGAACCAAACCGGCATCAATCAGCCCATGGGGACGGATAATGCTCCAGGGAATTTATGGCGGTAACTGGATAAGAGTAAAGGAAGTTGATTCATCTGCCATTACAAAGGACGGGGTTAGTTTAAACCTGGATCAGTCAACAGTTAGAGGCACCAACAGCCAGGTTATCAAAGTTAACCTGCCAAAACAAGCCGTACAGACAGTAGCACCATTTGAAGGCAGTTATGAATGGTTCAGTCAGAATAAAAATGATCTTAACACATCTATGGCCACTACTCTTACTTTACCTGAAAGCAGTCATATTACACTTGATTTTTGGACCTGGTTCTTTATAGAAGAAGGATATGACTATGCATATATTGATGTCTCAACAAATAACGGAATAAATTGGACTAATTTGAAAACCTATAACGGCAGCAGTAACGGTTGGATAAACGAGAAAATAGATTTATCCCCTTATTCCGGCAAACAGGTAAAAATCCGATTCATGTGCACTACTGACGGCGGATATCTGGAAAAAGGTATTTATCTGGATAGTATAAAGGTTGTTACATCTGATGGAAATGTGATTTTCCAGGACAATGCCGAAACCGACACCGGCAGTTGGGAATACAGAGGTAACGGCTTTACCCGTTATCAGGGCTTTGAACACAAGGACAATTATTATCTTATTGAGTGGAGAACTCCAAAAGGAACAGATGCAGCACTTAACTACGGGTATAACTGGGTTGATCCAATAGCCGGAACAGTAGAGTTTTTCCCGCAGGAACCTGGTATGCTTGTATGGTACGCAAATGATGCTTACGTGGACAATTGGGTAGGTATCCATCCTGGTTATGGTTTCCTGGGAATTGTAGATTCACATCCTACACCAATTGTAGCTAATGGAGTTGACATCAGAACAAGAATACAAATCCATGATGCTTCTTTCAGCTTGACTTCCGTTCCGGACAAAGTATTTACATTTTTCGGCAAGACCAAGCTTTTGCAGGGAAAACAGGCAGTTCCTGAGTTCAGCGATTCGCAAAGCTATTGGAATAACAAAGCCCCAAGTGCAGGTCTCCAGCTTCCGAAATTTGGGCTTAAGTTCAAGGTAGCAGGACAATCGCAGGATAATTCGACTACAGAGATTGTTCTTTATAAATAGACCAAAGACAGAAAGGAGAACCACTGATAGGATATATATCCCGTCAGTGGTTCCCTTTTTGTACACACAATCCGCAATTCCCATCTTAAGGCATGCCCATATATTTTCCCTATAACCACAAAGTATAGGTTTTATGCTCTGTTGAAATCGCTACTGCAGGTGGCTGCATCTGATTTGATCTAATTTTCAACATCGGCATGTTCAATATTCCTTATGGTCAGATATGCAACCAGTATCCCTACAGCGGCAAGCGTCATAGGTATTGCTATAATTGAACCCAGGGAGAAATCATTACTGCTGGAGCTGAGGATGGATGTAATCAGTATCGAAGATACTATAGTTGCAGGAAAGGATTTTTTCCTCATTCCGAAAAAGAGAGGTATCAGACCTGCACCGGAAAAAGCCAAAGCATTCATAAAAAATTTGATTGAGCTGTTTACAATTACCGTGCTTGTAAGTTCCTCCGTGACAAAGCTGAATATTGAATTTAAGAAGTAGTAGGAAAAACTCACAATAATATCCGACAATATTATAGATGTAAAAGAAAATACTAAAACTATAACCAGTTTGGCAGCAAACAGCTTTTTCCTGTTTATCGGATACATGAACATTACATTGATTGTTTTGCTTCTATACTCGTCTATAATAATATTTGCTATCAATACAGATGAAAAAATCATAAATGTACCTTTGACAAAGGTGTCAATAATGGCAAAAGCTTCGTCATAACTTCTTATTATATCTCCTTCAGCCTTTCCGGTATAGTTCATAAGGAACAAAAATCCTATAATGACCAGATTGGCAATCAATGCCCCCCGTATATATCCTTTTATTTTATATTTTCTAATTTCCAGCTTAATCAGTTTAAGCACCTACACCGCCTCCATTCAATAAATTCAGGAAGTAATCCTCCAGCGAATTGCTTTTGCTGTTAATAGATTCTATTGCAATATCATTTAGAATGAGAGCCTTTGAAATACTGCTCTGTGGTATCCCTGAATCGTATATTCTTATAACGCTGTTATCCATAATTCTGAAATTGGATATCCCAAGGTCATTGGTCAGGATATATGCCGCTTTTTTACAGTCTCCGGTAACTATTTCTACATACTCGGTATTGCTTTCTCTTATGCTGTCCATAGATATTTCTTTTATCAGTATCCCATTGTTTATGACGCCTACCGTATCTGCTATCTGTTCTATTTCTCCAAGAATGTGACTTGAAATAAGCATGGTAATGCCATATTCCTTACACAGCATCCTGAATAGGTTTCTAAGCTCTTTAATGCCTATAGGATCAAGCCCGTTGATAGGTTCATCCAGTATCAGAAACTCCGGCTTTGTAGTAATGGCCCTGGCTATTCCCAGTCTCTGCTTCATCCCCAGCGAAAAGTCTTTTACGGCTTTGCTTTTTGTATCTTTCAGGTTAACCAGTTCCAATGCCTTATCAATAGCCTTCTTATCATGGTATCCCATATATTCACAGTGAAGATCCAGATTTTCTCTGGCAGAAAGCTTATCATAGAATACGGGATATTCTATGATTGACCCTATTCTTTTAAGAACCTCATAAGACTTATCCGTAAGCTTTTCCCCAAATATCTCAATCTCTCCGCCGGTAGGCTTGATAAGGTTTGCAATCAATTTCATTACTGTTGTTTTTCCTGCTCCATTTGGTCCCAGAAAGCCATATATCTCACCTTTTTTTATATGCATACCCACATTTGACACAGCTGCTTTTCCGTCAAAGGTTTTTGTAAGGTTATTTGTTCTTAATATATACGACACACTGACATCTCCTTTCAATTTGTACTATACCTTTATATTAAACTCCGGAATTCTCTTTTTTCTTAATCAATTCTTACAAATTTATTAAGTTACTCGTTCTTCAAGCCAATTTTTACTTCTGGAATTGAATGCTTTGAATAATTCAAAAAAAACGGACAAGATCCTTAAATCCACATCTTGTCCATTTCAACTCACAAACCGGCTGGCTTAGTAACAAATCCTTCTTAAAGCAAACGTAAATACTGTCTTTTCATAAGGCTTGCTGTATAGAATGATTTCTCCTCCCATTCTCTCAACAAGTCTCTTAGTTATGGTAAGACCAAGCCCGCTCCCCTGGTGAAGCTTGTTTCTTGAATCCTCAATGGTATACATTCTCTCAAACACCCTGTCTTTATCCGGCTCACTGATTCCTTTGCCCCTATCCCAGATATCCACATACACAGACTCCTCATCACCCCTAAGGGTCAATCCTATAACCTTTCCTTCACATCCATACTTGATTGCATTGGATATAAGGTTATTCATTATCCTCCCAAGCGCTTCCTCATTCCCTGATGCATAAATATTTTCATCGGGAATCTCAATCATAACTTCAAGACCCTTCGAGGTTAAAGTATCATAGAAAACCAGAATGTTTTTCCTGCATACCTCATTCATATTTATCCTGGTCAGTGGAATCTCCTTGTCTCCTGACTCCAGTCTGGCCAGGTCAAAGAACTTATTTATAAGTTCCAGTATTTCCAGCGTTTTGTTCTGCACTCTGGACAGCAATACCTCCCTGTCTTCCTTGCTGATATTGCTATCCAGCCTGATGGTCTCTATGTATCCCAACACTACAGTAAGAGGAGTTTTGAGATCGTGAGAAATATTTGAGAGCATTTTTCTCATGGATATTTCAGTCTTGTTATAGTCTGCAAATGCTTTCTGATTATAATCCAGAAGACTGTTGATCTCTATGAGAAGCCCTCTTAACTCGGTGTCATCAGTCACAACCAGCAGCTTTTCACCGGTTTTATCACTTATAATGCTATTCAGCTTCTCACATACGTATTTAAGATCTGAGCTTCTGTCCTTTTTTGCTTTATACTGGATATAGATAATGCTTAGCAGTACAGCAACAATTATCAATAAAATCAATTCCATGTCAAAATTCCCCTAGCTTATATCCAATTCCCCACAGGGTTTTTATGTATTTGGGATTTGAAGCATCATCCTCAATTTTTTCTCTCAATCTTCTCATATGTACATTGATTACATTTTCATCTCCGAAATAGTCATCATTCCAGACAAGGCTGTAAACTTGAGCTTTGGTAAATACCCTGCTGGGGTTGGTTGCAAACAGCCTGAGAATCTCAAATTCCTTTGATGTAAGTTTTATATTCTCACCGTTTTTGCTTGCGGAAAAATTATCCAAATCTATAACAAGGTCGTTAAGCTTAATCACCTTGGTTTCTTCCTTCTTCACACCGGCCGAATACCTGGTTGCCCGCCTTATGGCAGCTTTTACCCTTGCAGAGATTTCTATCATTGAAAACGGCTTGGTGATGTAATCATCGGCCCCCAATCCCAAGCCTATAGCTTTATCCACATCACTATCTTTTGCCGACATGATGAGTATGGGTACCTGGCTTTTCTCCCTGATAACTCTCATTACTTCCATGCCATCAAGCTTAGGCATCATAATATCCAGTATAATCAGATCAAACGAGCCGTTTAAAAACCTGGCAATGCCTTCTTCTCCATTAAAAGCACAAGTAATGGAAAAGCCCTCTTTAATCAGATAGTCTTTTACCATCTCGCTTATGGAAACTTCATCTTCAACAAGCAAAATACTATGCATGGTTCACCTTCCCAAAAGCCTTAAACGAAAAATTCTATTATTCATCTAGTAAAATCATACCATAAGAAAAGGAGGTTATCAAACCTCCAAAGCTCTTGCTGTTTACAAATCCTCGGTTAAAGTTCCTTATACTGCATTTCTTTTCAAGCCTTCCTCAATAATTTTCGCCCTTAAAGGTTTAAACTTCATCAATAACCTGACAAGTGGAGGCATTTTTACTACATTCTGATTCGCCCGTTTCTGAGTTCTTTTACTGACTTTTCCTTTTATGGCTATCTCTTTGCCTGCATCAAAAAAAGCGTCAAATACTGACTTCTTTTCCGCCAGCTCTCTATCACTTTTGCTCTGAAGTATAAAGCTTGATTGTCTGACAAGTGTACCAACCATAGGCGCATCCATGAATCTTGAAAATGTTCTGAAATATGATACAACGTTTTTCGTAGTCTCGTTTTCTATGTTTCCGCAGGTAGTCAGCAGTACAAAGGGCTTTGAACATATATCCCGGTTTATGTGATGAAAGAACAATCCTTTTTTTGAAACCTGCATTTTATGAATATCAGCTGTTGAGTTAATCCTGTCAATAAAATTCTTCATCAATCCGGACATGTTAAAGACATATACAGGGGTAGCATAAACTATGATATCAGCTTCCTTCATATTTTGAAAGATTTCTGCCACATCGTCCTTATCCTCAAATACACATTTCAAATAGCTCTTCTCAGTGTGGCATACTTCACAGCCCAGACAAGGCTTGATCCTTCGTTTAGCCAGAATTGCCGTATCAAAGTCTGCACCTGCCGCAACTGCTCCTTCTCTCATCTTGTTAAGCAATGTTTGTGTAAAACCCTTCTCACCCATATGGCTTCCGTTTATAGCTAATATCTTCATATAGTTCCCTCCATACCTGAATACTTTTCTTATAGTTCTTTACCCCCAGCACTTCAATCTTCTGTCAAAGCGCTTCTGTACCTTTTCTGTTTACGCCGCTTATACTCCTTATTCCTTCCAGATAACTAAAGACTACAGGCACAATAATCAGTGTCAGAAGGGTACATAAGCTAAGGCCTCCTAATACAACCAGTGCAAGATCTGCAGACATATCCCCGTTACCTCCGGAAAAACCGAATGCAGTCGGGATCAAGGCTATAATTGTAGCTATCGCAGTCATAAATATAGGTCTCAGCCTTACCGCCCCTGCCTCTTCAAGAGCTTCATTCACCGGCATGCCTGAGTTCCGGTTTGTTTTTACCCTGTCCAAAAGCACTATAGCGTTTGTTACAACAATTCCTGTCAGCATAAGCATTCCTATCATAGCTGTCATTGTTATGGGTTTGCCCATTATGAAAAGAGTAAATATTCCTCCCACACCTGCAAACGGCAAGGATACCATTATTGCCAAGGGGTAAATTATGCTCCCGAAGGTTATTACTATTACTATAAACACCATACACACTGCTGTCAGTATGGCAATACCCATCTGTCCGAATCCCTCGGTTATGTTTTTATTACTTCCTCTCAAATCATATGTAGTTCCTTCAGGAAGCTTCGCTTTAATTTTATCGATTCTATCCAATACCTCTCTGGATACTTTCTGTGTATCCTGTCCTGCAATGTCGGCTTCTATAGAAGCATATAGCTTTCCATCCTCTTTGGAGATGCTCACCGGAGTTTTCTGGACACTTACGTCTGCTATATCACCCAGCTTTAAGATTCCGTTTGCACCGTTAAACTCAAGTTGTCTGATTTTATCCGTACTGTCCATATCCTCCTGCTTTATTCCAAGCCCGACATTTATGTCAGTGCTGTCTTTTTCTATTTTCATTATATTATCATAATTCAGAGCGCTTCTTATGAGCCCCCCTGTTGCTGTAGGATTCAAACCCTGCTGTGAAGCCTTCTCCATATTTACCTTAATCACTATTTCATTCTTTTCATCAGCCAGGTTATTGCTGATGTTTTTCAACCCCTTGATATCTTCTATTTCTTTTCTGATGAGCTCCGATGCTGCTCTGATATCATCGGTATTATTACCCTGTACCATCAGATCAAGGGTTTCACCTGTACCTACATCAAGCTGTGATGATACTGTTATACCCGCATTTTCATCTTCAAGAGTGCTCAAGCCTTCACGGATTTTATCAACGGCTTTGCCGATATTAACATCATCTTTGAGAATTACTTTGAAGGAAGCCTGATTTACACCCTGCATATTAACTTTTGCACCCTGTGAAGCACTTGTATCTCCAACAGCTGAAACAACCGTCTTCACATTTTCATCTGCTGTCAGGTATTCTTCTATCTTCATAGCCTTATGGTTTGTTTGTTCAAAGGCTGTTCCCGGCTTCATATTCAGCTTTATACTCAACAGCTTGCTTTCAGTGGCAGGAAGGAATTGTATACCTGTTTTACTTATCAGTCCAAAAGACCCGATTACAAGTGAAAGTGACACAACTGTTACAGCAAGCCTGTGAGAGAGACAGAATCTCAATATTCTTTTATAAAGCATCTGAATTCTTCCTGTTCCCTCCACATGCTTCATTTTGCTGTTTAGCAGCATAAGCTTGCTCATGGCCGGTACTACGGTTATTGCAACCAGAAGTGAAGCCAGCATGCATACAACGACAGTTATTGCAAAAGCAGTGAATATTTTTCCAACAACGCCTGTAACAAATCCCAGTGGAATAAATACAGCAATTGTAGTAATGGTTGAAGAGGTGATTGCCGAACCTACTTCATTTGAAGCCTCGAGCAGAAGTTTTTCCTTTTCTGTCCGTTTTTCCGCTGCTGAAGCCTGAAACCTTCTGTAGATATTTTCCATAACAACTATAGAGTCATCTACAATCCGTCCGATAGCAACAGAAATACCTCCTAGAGACATGGAATTCAGAGTTATGTCAAACCATGGCAATATAATGATTGCAGCTAAAATGGATATAGGTATGGAAACAACAGAAATTATAGTTGCCCTCAAATCTCTAAGAAATATAGCAATGACAAGCACAGCAAGAACAGCCCCTATCAGCCCCTCTCTCGCCATACCGTTTACAGATTCTTCTACCCCCTCTGCCGAATCGGAGATAAGGTTAAAATGCAGACCTTCGTTTTCACTCTTTATCTTGTCTAAAACACTCTTTACTCTCTCAGATATTTCTATGGTATTTGCATCATTACTTTTAAATACGTTTAGTATCATGCTTTTCTTTAAGTTATTCCTTGAATAGAACTGAGTATTCTCAGGTGCTATTGTAACATCTGCCAGCTCGGATAAAAATACCGTTTTTATCAATCCTGCTTCACTGGTGTCTTGAGTGTCGCTGTCAGAATTTGATTCAACAGTGTTTTTAGCCGGTATATCACTAAAATTTGTTTTTCCACCCACATTCTTAGCGTTGGCATTGGCTGCTGCCCTGGTATTTGTTGTGTGCCTTAAAGCTTCATCAAGCAATAACTTTAGTTCTGTCTGCAGTGCCTCTATTTCCTTTTGAGCACTGCTGATCTGAGCAATAGCAGCATTTCTTTGCTGTTCATTGGTCTTCGGATTTGCAAGTATCTCCTTCTGAGACTGGATTACGCTCTGATTCCTTTGAAGACCGGCAAGTATTGCAGACTGTCTGTTATTATTGCCTATCATTTGCCCCATACGCTCCATTTGCTGCTGAAGCAAGCTCATACCGTTGCCTATCTGCCCCACTGCTTCACTCGTTTGCTCTAATCCCTGACCAATGCTGCTGACCGCCTTCCCCATATCAGAGATGGCTTTTTCAACACCTTTGAAGCCGCCTCCCACTTTTTCCATAAATGATTTTTGACTGAAGGGGACAATAATAGGAACCGACTTAATATCGTTTACAGTCAGCAGTTTGTTTGTCAGGCGTATACCAAAAGCAGCTCCGTTTTGCGATACCTGCCCCAGAGGAAAGGAAATATCATTCATTGAAAAGGCATCTTTTACATCCCTGACAGTCAGTCCGTGTTCTCTCAATTTTTGTTCGTCCAGCCTGATATAAATTTTTTCTGCCTGGTTCCCCTGTATATCAACAATAGAAACGCCTTTTATGCCCTCCAGTTCAGCAATGACTTTTTCCTGTACAAGGCGGGAAATATCTTTTTCAGGCATATCACCTTCTATAGAATATGTG
This sequence comes from Clostridia bacterium, assembly GCA_026414765.1. Classification (NCBI taxonomy): domain Bacteria; kingdom Bacillati; phylum Bacillota; class Clostridia; species Clostridia bacterium. Next base: position 212,458 of record JAOAIJ010000009.1, read on the forward strand.
ATTATCGGGTACATATTAAATCCTGCACTCAACACCTGGCTCTTCTGCGCCCTTTCAGGCAGTTTTACCTTGTTTACGGCTTCTTCTACCTGTCTTTTTACATCCTCAATATCAGAATTGTCCGACAATTCCACTACAGCAATTGACATATTGTCCGTAGAATATGTTTGTACGCTCTTAACATCTTCAATGCCGGAAAGAGTTTTCTGGATATGTCCCGATACTTCATCCTCTACATCCCTGGGATTTGCTCCAGGGTAAAGAGTTGATACTAATAAAGTAGGAATGCTTATGTCCGGCATACTTTCCTTGTTTATCGTACTGGTTGAAATCAACCCTCCGGAAATAATCATTATGACGAGGATAATGATTACCAGAACATTCTTTAGCGAAAATTTAGTAAATATACCCATACGTTTATACCTCCTATTGATTCATGGAAATTACTATGTTATAATGTAAGCGACTAATCGGTCGCGACCTTATGGTCTAAATATAACACCCTAAAATCCTGCTGTCAATACCGATAAAATAAATTTTATTGATTATTGGGCAGTATTACTTTTATAATAAGAATAGCTAAGGAAAAGCGGAGGATGTACCATGCCTAATAAAACCTTCTTGAATCTACCTATAGAAAAACAGGAAGAAATAATTGAGATTTCATTGCAGGTATTTTGCAAGCATGACTATGAATCAGCTTCTTTAAATGAAATAATAAGCAAGCTTGGTATAGCAAAAGGCAGTTTTTACAGATATTTTGATACAAAGAGTGAGTTGTACTCATACCTGATAGAGTATTCGGTAAGGAAAAAATCCGCCTATATTGATGAACATGTAGATTTAACTACTACTGACGTATTTGAGTTATTCAAAAATACAATGTTTCATCATTTGAAGTTTGACTTGATATATCCTATATACGGAAAATTTCTCTTACAGGTTTTTACTCAGGATAATCTAAGGCGGCAAGCATTTTCAAAGCATCTGAAAGCCCCGTCAATAATCAGAGGCCTGATAATCAGGGCTCAAAATGAAGAAACTTTAAGAAAGGACATGGATGTGGATTTTATCATGCATTGCATGTTCAGAGCAGCAACAGGCCTTGACGATTATATGGCTGAAATGACGGGCATAAACCATAAAAGATTGATTGATGAGGCTGCTGATCTTGATATAAATGATGATGAATTAATGAGTATATTTGATATGCTGGTTAAGTTTCTGAAGCATGGATTTTTGACAAAACAGTAGAAGGAGAGTTTGTATGATAAAGCTGATTTCGTGGAACGTAAACGGACTTAGGGCGTGTATGGAAAAAGGGTTTCTGGACTTTTTCAGGAGTGTGGATGCCGACGTTTTCTGCATACAGGAAAGCAAGCTGCAGGAAGGTCAGATCAGTCTTGAGCTTGACGGATACCATCAATACTGGAATTATGCTGAAAAGAAAGGGTATTCGGGTACAGCAGTTTTTTCCCGTATAAAGCCTATAAATGCATCGCATGGTCTTGGCATGCCGGAGCATGACAGCGAAGGCCGTACAATAACCCTTGAGTATGATGAATTTTTTCTCGTAAACGTTTACACCCCTAATGCAAGAAGGGGATTGGAGCGGTTGGATTACAGAATGAAGTGGGAAGATGATTTCAGATGTTATTTAAAAAATCTTGATTCAAAGAAACCAGTCGTTATTTGCGGAGATCTGAATGTTGCACATAAGGAAATAGACTTGAAAAATCCATCCTCAAACAGAAAAAATGCAGGTTTTACAGATGAAGAAAGAGGTAAATTTACTGAGCTTCTTTATACGGGCTTCATAGATACCTACCGGTATTTCTTCCCTGATAAAAAGGATGCATACACCTGGTGGTCTTATATGTTTAATGCACGGGCCAAGAATGCAGGCTGGCGTATTGACTACTTCTGTGTTTCTGAAAGGCTTAAAGACAGTCTGTTTCAGGCAACTATTCATTCTGAAGTGCCAGGATCGGACCACTGCCCGGTAGAACTTGTTATTAAATAGCTTGGAGGGAATAAAATGAGAAACCAGTATTCACCTGATAGTAGAATTGTAATTAATTGTGTAAATTGCAGGAATAAGCTAAGAGTTCCTCTGGATAAGGGAAAAATATCCGTCACATGCCCTGTATGCAGACGGGAATTCCGGTATAACCCAAATTCCATCATTGATACACTCAGACAAATTGTATTATCTATCGTATCGTTGGTATCAAAAAGCCGTAGAAACCTGTTAATTTTCATAGCTGCAGCATTAATACTTGTGGCAGTATTGTTCTTCATGCTTTTTGGTTCTGACAGGCAAAACATGGATAAAAGCAATGAACAGGGCATAGAAGCATACAATAGCATACAGACACTCTATAACATGCCTGCTCCTCACTCCCAGCTATAAGAAAAACCGTTTGCCGGCTATTTTTAATAGCTGACAAACGGTACTATATCTTAAAATCTGGCTTTATTAGCTTGATTCATATGTTTATGAAATACTCACTTCTGGTCTAAGACCTGAAGTAAAACAGTGAACCTTGTACCCTTCCCCGGTGTGCTTTCCACTTTTATCTGTCCCTTATGCTCATCCACAATCCATTTTGCTATAGCAAGCCCCAATCCTGAACCACCTTTATTTCTGGACCTGGCTTTGTCAACCCTGTAAAAACGGTCAAAAATTCTTGATAGATGCTCCTTTTCTATTCCTACACCGGTATCTTCAACTGCTATTTCTACATGTTTATCCCTTCTTTTCATTACTACCTCTATCCGCCCTCCATTGCCGGTATACTTTAACGCATTGTCGATCAGTATTATAATAAGCTGCTTTATTCTGTTTCTGTCTCCAATAAACTCGACTCCAGAAAGCGAGTTGTGTTCCAAGGTCATCCCCTGAGCGGCTGCGATAGGCTTGTAAGGATCGACGGCTTCATGTAAAGCTTCATCCAGCATGAAACGGTTCATTTCAAGAGTCTGCTGATTTGCATCGGATCTTGACAGTGTGAGCAGATCGTCTATCAGTTTGGACATTCGCTTGCTCTCGTTAAGCATATTCTCCAGCCACTTGTTCTGGCTCTCTACAGTTTCATCCGGATTCCCCATGACCAGCTCAAGATTTGTCTGTATTACTGCCAGTGGTGTACGCAATTCGTGTGAAGCATCAGCCGTAAAATCCACCTGCTTCTGCCAGGCTTTTTTTATGGGAACTATGACTCTACCCGATATAAACAGACTACCGAAAAAAACAAATACAAGGCATAAAATAACAGAAAAAATAATTCTGACCGTAAGCTCATGTTTGCGGATATCGTTTTGTTCCGCAACATAGGAAGAACCGGTTAGTATCGCTAGCGCAAGCAAAACCAGCATAACGCCTATTACACATATAATAAAAAAAGTCAATCTCAATCTCAGCTTCCTGAACATATCACGCCTCCTTCAGACAGTATCCTATTCCCCTGACTGTATCTATGCTTATTCCTGATAGGGACGGGTCAAGCTTTTTTCTTAAGTAATATATATATATTTCCACATTATTCATTTCTACTTCACTGTCAAACCCCCATACTCTTTGCAATATCTGCTCCTTTGTAAGTACCTGCCCATAGTTTCTCATCAGAAGCTCCAGTAACTGCGCTTCTTTCAAAGTGAGCTTTATTGTTTCGCTTCCGCAGACTGCTTCGCAGCGTAAGGGGTCTAATGAAAGAGAGGCAATACAAATCTTATCACCCAGCAGTTCTTTATCATAACGTCTTCCAAGTGCTCTGACTCTCGCCAGAAGCTCTTCTGTAGAAAATGGTTTCACAAGGTAGTCATCTGCTCCGGCATCCAACCCTTCAACTCTGCAACCTATAGAATCTCTTGCTGTTAGAAATATTACAGCCGTTTTTATGCCCTTTGCCCTGAGGTTTCTTAGTATTTCTACGCCTTCCCTGCCTGGCAGCATCCGGTCTAAAATAATAAGATCATATATATCACTCTCAGCCATATCCTGACCTGTAATTCCATCGTAAGCCACATCTACCGGAAACTTGTTTTTCTTCAGTATGTATTCAAGGGCATCTGCCAGCCCCTGCTCATCCTCCACCAGTAGTATCCTCACATCCATCACCTTCTTTTAATACTATCTTATCTTACATTCCTTAAAATTTCATTAGAAAATTTCTTTACATAAACATAAAAATTCTAAGCTGATTCTAAGATTGGTATGTAAAAATCCTTATATGAAATCAAATTAATGTATTGTGCCAGGTTAAGAAAATAAAAAGGAGAGAAAAAAAATGACAACTGTAAAAAAAGAAAAGGCAGTAAAAAGGACATTTTGGGGTGTAGCTGTATTCTATTTCCTGATAGCTTTTGAATTCCTATACATGGCTAGTCCCTTTGCAGTATACTTCTATTCGGCTTACAAGCCTGCACTGGATTTTTTCAACCGGTCTCCCGTATTATCGTGGCTTGTATCCTACTTTCTTCCACATAACGTAAGAGAAACCACATCCACACTCGTAAACTTGCATAATAAAGTGGGTATTATTTTAGCTCTTTCCGGCTTTCTGGGGTTCTGCATCGGTGCATCCCAGGTATACTACCACAAACTTGCCAGGAAAGGAGCGGTTACCGGAGGTATTTACAATTTTATAAGACATCCTCAATATGCTTCATTTATCATATGCAGCTTCGGGTTATTACTAATGTGGCCCCGCTACATCGTTCTGATCATGTTCACTACCATGCTGTTCGCATACTATTTGCTTGCAAAGGCTGAAGAAATGGAATGTGAGGAAAAATTCGGCCAGTCGTATACGGATTATAAAAATAAGACCAACATGTTCTTCCCCTTTAAAATACCCTTTGCCAAAAAAACACCTGCCTCACCTGTATCAAGGTCTAAAAAGCTTATTACCATTCTCTGTACTTATATACTTACACTGGCTGTTGTACTCATTATTGCAAAGGGCTTGAACACACTCGCCCTGAACAGCCTGTATGCTGTCTATACTGGTAATTCTGCAAACATTTCACTTTGTAAGATTGAACCCGGAAAGCTAAACAGTATACTGGACATTGTCAACTCAGATACCAGGGTAAAAGCTATTATGGAAAAGGTAGAAAAGGACAGGGATACCAAATATCTGAATTACGTTCTGCCCAGTGAATGGTTCGCAGCAGAAGTCCCGATGAACGGTATAAAGAGAGGATCCGGACATTATTCTCCTTCAGATTATGACAATAATTCATTCAAAGTTATACTGACCAAAGCAGACATCAGGCCAGGCAAATCAATATCCAGCAAGGAAATCCTTACCAACGTTGTAAAGAGACACGCCATTATTGAGGTATGGGTTGATGTATCCGGGCAAAAGGTCACGAAAATAATGGAAATGCCAGAAAAGATAAAGTATGAGAACATACCTGTTGCAGTCTATTAGTTTTGTACAAGTTTCCGGCAAGTCCATTTTACTAAATACAGCAGCTTCTCAGCATCATATAGTTTTAGCATACAAGGAGGATTAATATGATCAGTATTAAAGGTATTAATAAAGTTTATCAGCATCAATCTCTCAGTAACAAGGTTTTGAAGAATATATCCTTTGATATAGGTAAAGGCGAATTCGTACTGATAATGGGTAAATCAGGGAGTGGCAAATCAACGCTTCTGAATATTATGACTGGAGTTGACAAGCCAACAAGCGGGGATGTTATTATAAACAACTCCAGTATAGTTAATCTGGATGAAGGAAGTATGGCCGGCTTCAGAGGGAAGAACATGGGAATAATTTTTCAATTCTTTCAGTTGATACCTACCCTGTCTGTCATTGAAAACATTCTGCTCCCTATGGACCTTGTTAAGAAGATTCCTGTGAAAGACAGAAAAGCCAGAGCAATTCAATTACTTAAAAAGGTGGGGCTTTCAGAGCATGCAGACAAAATGCCCAGTGCCCTTTCCGGCGGAGAGCAGCAGCGCGTGGCCATAGCAAGAGCTTTGGCTAACGATGTCCATATCATTGTAGCTGATGAACCTACAGGGAACCTTGATACTAAAAATGCAGAAATAATTTTCGAGCTATTCAACAAGTTAAAGCAGGAAGGCAAGACAGTAATCATGGTCACTCATGAAAGGGAGATAATCAAGGGAGCCAGCCGGAGAATCCTTATAAGAGATGGAGAAATCATTGAAGACACTCTTCTTGAAATGGGGGTTAGTGCAGGATGAAAAGGTTGTTTATAAAAGTTATCCGTGATTTGTTCAAGGATAAATTCAGAGCTGTCATGTCACTTCTTGCTATAACAGTCGGTATGATAGCCTTTGGGGTCATGTTATTTTCCTACGATATAGTCAACAGGGAGATAGTGAATGTTTTTTCAGCAATCAACCCTTCTTCTGCCACTGTTACAGTTGACAGGGTTGATGACAAACTTGTGTCTTTAACCAGAGAATTCAAGGGTTTCAATGACTTTGAAGAAAAAGGCTTCTACGAATTGAGAATGAAGACAAGTGATAACAAATGGAAAACCCTTCATTTGTTCGCTGTGAAAGATTTCAGCAAGATGAAAATAAATAAAATCCGTAGTCTGTCCGGTGATTTCCAACCTCACAGGGGTGAAATTCTTATTGAAAGAGATGCCCTGGGAGTAGCAGATGCGGTACTGAATGACACCATATCCATCCTCCTCCCTGATTCCCGTCTGCAAGAATTCAAGGTAACAGGTGTTGTCAACGATATCAATCTGCACCCTGCTTCAATTCACAACACCGTATATGCATATGTAGCATACGACACGCTGGCAGAATTGGGACTGCAAGGTAACAGGATTGATTTTATCATTGCAGGCAACAAATATGAAAAGTCCGATATATTGGCAATAAGCAATGAGTATATGAAATTGTTGGAACACAACGGTTACAAGCTAAAGGGCCTGGACATATCAAAAAATCCGGGCGTCAGTATTCATATGGATGAATATGATTCAGTACTCTTCATATTGCGTATTTTTTCAGTAGTGTCCTTTATATTTGGATGCATGATTATGAGCGGCCTTCTGTCAACCATTCTATCGAATCAAATCAGACAGATTGGAATTCTTAAAGCTATCGGAGCAAGGACAAAAAATATATTCCCGGTATATATGCTTGCAATCCTCCTCTTAGTGCTGATTACAGTAGCGGTGTCATTTCCCTCGTCTGTACTTATTTCCAAAACCCTCTCTGTTCTCTTTATGAGGCTGGGTAATATGCCACTCCCTGATAGCGGTATACCAGGGTATTTATATGTGCTATTCTGCGTTTCAGGAATAACTGTCCCACTTTTAGTCTCTTTCTTTCCAATAAAAAGAGGCATACGGGCGACAGTCAAAGATGCGCTAAGCAATTATGGCATAAACGGCATAAAAGCAAGCAGTAATTTATCTTCACCCCAGCTTGGTATATTCAAAGCATTTTCCAGACCAGTAATTATGTCACTCAGAAATGCACTAAGACGTAAAGGCCGGCTTTACATGAATATTGCCACTCTGACTCTGGGTGGAGCTATTTTTGTGGCAGTAGTGACATCCATGATGTCTCTCCAGGGTACTCTGTCAAAAAGTATAAAAACACTCGGGTACGACTATCAGATTACTACCAGTTCCTATATTGATGATGCGAGACTGGCTCATGCAGTAAAAAAAATTCCGGAAATAAAACAGTACGAAAGCTGGGGGGTCAGTGGCGGCAAGCATAAATACAAAGACGGCAAGCTCGGTAATCTTTACACTATCATAGCCCCTTCCCACGATACAAAAATGATGAAGCCAGAAATTATGGATGGCAGGTGGTTTATAGAAGGTGATACAAATGGAATCATAGTCGGGCATAAGTTTTTTCTTTCAGAACCTGACTATAAACTTGGGGATACAATTACTTTTCTTATCGGAAATTCCGAAGAACAGTTTAAAATCATCGGAACAGTAAAAGAACTGGGTTCTCCAGCTATTTTACTGAACAAAAAAAGCTTTGACCGGCTTATCCCTGAAAAAGCAAGACAGAACTGCATTAAATTATCAATCGCCCCTGGTAATGCAAACAAGGATATTTTATATCATAGAATTGAGGATAGCTTTGAAAAACAAAATATAAATATCTTCCAGGGTGAAAGTAAAAATGAACAGTACAAAATTCTGTCAGGTCACTTTATGATTATTCTGGTATCTTTTCTTATAGTTTCATTAATGGTAGTAGTTGTTGCTTCTTTTGGACTGACCTCCACAATGAGTGTACAGGTTTCAGAGAGGACAAAAGAGATAGGTATAATGAAAGCCATGGGAGCAACAAAGTTACAAATAAGAAGAGTTGTTACAGCAGAGAGTATATTCATATGTATCTTAAGCTGGTTAATTTCCATCCTTGTTGGTATTCCTGCGGGAATAATGGGAGCATATGTTTTTGGATACATAATCATTGATACCCCGCTTAATATAGATTTCACATCTTTTATCGTCCCCTTTATGATCTGGCTTGTCTTGACAGTCACAACAGGCTATTTTTCAAGCAGGACCGCAGCCAGGAGGGCATCAAGCCTGAGTATAAAAGATACACTGGCTTATGAATGAAGAGTTAAAAAATAAAAGTGATTAACAAATATTCATTATGACTTAACAAGGTGAGCTTATGTGGACGAAAAAAAATACCATACTTAGAACAGTAGTAAAAATCCTATCTTTCATTCTTGTTTCAGAAATGTTCTCCAGAGCATTTGATGGCCTTAAAGCCATTTATGGTATGCTCCTGATACAAAGTCTAAACATCACAAAGCTGAGTATATCACTGAGTCCGATTATTTCGGTGGTTTTCTTGTGCATACTGTTCGGAAGGTTTTTCTGCGGCTGGTTTTGCGCTTTTGGATCACTGAATGATTTTCTATATTTGATATCAAGTAAAGTGTTTGGAAAGAGATTTACAATCAGCCCTCTGGCAGATGCTCTGTTAAAATACCTTAAATATGCCATCCTTCTTTTCATCTTCGGCTTTGTGTGGACATTGAAGCTGCTTCCGTCCGAAAACTATAGTCCATGGCTTGCTTTTGACCAGATAACACAAGCTCCAGGTATTTTTTTTGTTAGACCGGCGGCTTACATTTTGTTATTGCTGATACTTATAGGCTCAATGTTTGTTGAAAGATTTTTCTGCAAGTATCTGTGCCCGCTTGGAGCAGTATTGTCGATAATCTCCAGATTAAGGTTTGTAGAAATAAGCAAACAGGTATCTTCTAACTGTAGTAGTTGCAGTGTCTGCAAGTCAAAGTGTCCCATGAATATAAACCTTGATGATATGGAGCAACAAAAGAGCGGTGAATGTATAGACTGCCTAAAATGCATTGATTATTGTCCGAAAGATAACATAAAGATACATTTTCTATGCAGAAATATTACTAGAAGCAAGTATATTACTTTTGCAGCTCTAACTATAATTTTCTCCTACCTTTCAAGCAGCTATATAAGTTCATACGCTAATGCAAAAGGCTATTCCGTATCAAATCCGTATACTGCTTCTTACACTGATAATACTTGTCAGAGTGATTCAGGCATCGATATTCCGGAAGAATTGACATACAAGGATGGTGTGTTCAAAGGTGTATCCCGTGGCCGCCGCAAAAACCTCACAGTCCTGGTTAAAGTGAAAAACGGCCGTGTTTCCGAAATAGAAATATTGTCACACAAGGAATCTAGAGGCTATTATGAAGAACCTTTCAGGACGATTCCAAAGAAAATTATTTCTTCCCAATCTCTTGATGTTGATGTGGTTTCAGGTGCGACCCTTACAAGCAACGGGATAATCAACGCTGTTAAAGATGCGTTAAGCAATGCAAAAGAATAGGCTAAACCCACTCATGTGAAAATATACTTGAGTGGGTTTAGTTTATGTTTACGTTTTTCACCGTCTGTAAAAAATCCAGATCTTTATGAATTCTTTATATTCACTATCTAAAATAGAAAATAAGACAAAAAATTTGTAGTTATATGCACAAATAAAATATAATTAACTTAGTACGCCATGTTAGGTGAATTTTACCTGTTATACTTAATCAACAGCCTGAGATAGTTTGATTTCATTAAGGAGATGGAATATGCCAGAAAAAATACTGATTGCCGATGACGAAGAAGGAATAATATCTTTTATAAAAGATGCACTGATTTGCGAGGGATATGAAGTAATGACCGCAACCAATGGTGACCAGGCTGTAAGCTGTGCTATGAAGCACCCGGATCTTATAATCCTGGATATCATGATGCCGGGTAAAGACGGATATGAAGTTTGTCAAGCCATAAGGGACATCGTATCCTGTCCGATAATTTTTTTAAGTGCTCTTCAGAGTGAGTCCGACAAGATTAAGGGTCTTGCGATAGGAGGAGATGACTATCTGACAAAGCCTTTTAGTCTGAGAGAGCTAAAAGTGCGCATTCAGGCCCATCTCCGGCGGGAAAAGAGAACTTCCTCAGTTCTTCATAAAACTTTTTTAAAGTACAGAAATCTTGCTATAGATTTAAAAGGGCGTGAGGTATTCTGCAAGGATAATAAAATCGTGTTTACAAAGCGTGAATTTGATATCATTGAACTTCTGGCCCTACACCCCGGTATTACATTTTCCAAAGACCAGATTTATGAGAAGGTATGGGGATATGATGCTATGGGGGATTCAGCAGGTGTAGCGGAGCATGTAAAGAAAATCCGTTCAAAACTGAATGCTGCCGATTCACAGAATGAATATATTTCTACCGTATGGGGGGTGGGCTATAAATGGGAAAGAATAAAATGAAAAAAAGAATTACAATAGAAAAGGAATTTATCTCATCCTACGTAATTGTTCTGATATTGAGCATAATTACGTCAATTGCTGCAGTAATGTCCTTCTATCTTATATTTCATTCCGTAAAAGGCTTCCATTCGTCAGATATAAAAAGGGCAAATATGACAGAGATTATAGAATATGCACATAGAAACAGCAGTTTTATTATAAATGGTAAAAGGATCGATGAACTAAACAATCTTGCAGACACGCATAATCTCAGCTTCTTAATCAAGGATGCCGCTAATAATGTAGTATACAGTTCGGGTAAAGAAAACATAAGCATAGATCATGACGGTTTCCTTACAAATATGATACATGAAATAAGGAGCACCTTGATAAATTCATCAACCGTTGATATTCCCCTGATGCACCCTGATACCGGCAAAGTGCAGCAAATTCTGGTATTGACACAAAAAAGCAACTCCTATTCCATACTATTTATACTTATTGATATCAGCATACCGTTTATATGTTTCATAACATTCACCCTCATAGTTTCCAGAAAGCTTAGTAGAAGAATTAAAACTCCTTTGCGGGAGTTAATGGATGCTGTTGAAAAAATAAAGGGCAGGGATCTGGATTTTACTATAGAAAACAGACAAAGTAATGAAATAGGAGATCTGGCAAGAGCATTTGAGGAAATGAAGGCAAATCTCAAAACTTCTTTGTTAAGAGAATGGCAGCTTGAGCATGACAGACGTGAAATGGTCTCAGCTATAACACATGATTTGAGAACTCCCCTTGCCATCATTCAAGGGCATATAGAAGCCCTGCAGGACGGAATGAAGGAAAACAGGGATAAGCTTGACGCTTATCTGAATACAATAGAACAAAATGCAAAGCGGGCAAAAAATCTTATAGATGAGATGAATCTGCTGGTTGAAATAGACAGTATGGATTTTACGCTGTCCCCTTCTCCATTGGATCTGGTACAGTTTATGAAAAACAGGGTACAAGAATATGAAGTACTGGCAGAACAAAAGGACATAAGAATTGTAAAAAGGATAAGTGACAACCGTAAGGAAAATTCAATGACCGCAGTAGATCCCAGTCGGCTTTCGCAGGTTCTCGACAATATCATGAGCAATAGTTTGCGATATACTCCAAAAGGGGGCACTATCAGCGTTAACCTGGAAATTTTAGAAACAGAGGCACACTTCAGAATATGCGATACAGGTGCCGGCTTTTCTGAAAAAGATTTGTCCAACCTGTTTAAAAAGTTCTACAAGGGCGATGCATCAAGATCAGTGGTAAAAGGCCATTGCGGTCTCGGCTTGTATATCAGCAAATCAATAATCCAAAAACATGGTGGTGCTGTAAGAGCTTGTAATATGCCTGAAGGCGGAGCCTGCATAGAATTTAGTATCACATTCTGACTAAACAAATTTAGGAGAAATAATCCATCAAACCAGATTTTATCTCCTGCCTTTATAAAATCTTTAAAAATATCGCTTAAAATCTGAATATAGCAGTTATTGATGTGATTTCGCATTAAACATCACTTCATAATAACTTAATATAGGAGGATTTTGATGATTAACTTAAAAGGTATTGAAAAGGTTTACAAAACTGGATATAAGGATTATTCAGTCTTAAAAAACGTATCATTTGACATTAAAGCAGGCGAGTTTGTCATAATCATGGGAAAGTCAGGCAGTGGAAAATCCACTCTTATGAACATCATAACCGGAGTTGACAAACCAACAAGTGGCGATGTAGTTATTAATGGAATCGGCATAAATAGCTATAATGAAGGGAAAATGGCGCAATGGAGAGGACATAACGTAGGCATAATCTTTCAGTTTTTTCAACTGATTCCCACATTATCCGTTATAGAAAATATCTTATTACCTATGGATCTGGTAAAAAAAATCCCTGCTAAAGAAAGAGAGTCTAAAGCTGTAAAGCTATTGACCAAGGTAGGTCTTACTGAGCATGCACATAAAATGCCATCCGCCCTTTCAGGGGGAGAGCAGCAAAGGGTAGCTATTGCACGTGCTCTCGCAAATGATGTGCCAATTATAGTTGCGGATGAACCTACTGGAAACCTTGATTCAAAGAATGCAGAAATTATTTATGATTTGTTTGATAAGATAAAAAAGGAAGGGAAAACCGTTATAATGGTTACCCATGAGAGAGAGATTATCAAAGGCGCTACCAGAAAACTTGTTCTGAGAGACGGAGAAGTAATTGAAGATGTTACTCTTGTGCCGGGGGTAAAAGCTGTATGAAAAGGTTGTTTGTAAAGATAATACGCGATTTACTTAAGGACAAACTTAGGACATTTCTTTCATTATTGGCTATCGCGATAGGTATGACAGCCTTCGGTCTGGTAATGTTTTCTTACAATATATTGACAAGAGAATTGTCCGATATATTTACAGCCATAAACCCCGTATCAGCCAGCATTATGGTTGACAAAATCGATGACAGGTTGATTGACCTGACTAGGGGATTTAAAGAAATTGGTGAGTTTGAGGAAAAAGGATATTATGAACTCAGACTAAAGCTGGGTGAAAACAAGTGGAAGACACTCCACCTGTATGCTGTTAAAGATTTCAGCAAAATGAGGATTAATAAAGTGAAGAGCCAGGAAGGAAGCTTCAGCCCTGGAAAAAACGAAGTACTGATTGAAAGGGATGCACTAGGAGTTGCTAACGCTGTACTAAATAAAAACATAAAAGTAGCTTTGCCTGACTCAAGCATCCGTGAACTCAAAGTTGTTGGAGTTGTTCATGACATAGTCGTCCACCCCGCTTCCATAGAAAACATCATACCGGTTTATATTTCTTACGACTCACTTGAAGACTTAGGTCTCATAGGAAACCGGATGGATGTCATACTTGCAGATAACAAGTATGACAGAAAAAGCATATTGGCTGCCGGCAATGACTATATCAAGCTATTAGAAACTAATGGATATAAAGTAAGTGATATCGATATCTCAAGCACTCCCGGCAGAAGCATGCATCAGTCTGAATACGATTCTATCCTTTTCATCCTGCAGGTGTTTGCTATTATAGCCTTTTTACTCGGCTGCATGATCATGAGCAGTTTGTTGTCTTCCATACTTTCAAGCCAGATAAGGCAGATCGGAGTACTGAAGGCTATCGGAGCCAAAACGTCTAATATCTTCCTGTCATATATGCTTATAATGCTGGCTTTAGTATCGTTAACATCAGCAGTATCCGTACCTGCCTCAACAGCACTTGCCAAAAGCTTCTCTGTTCTGATGATGCGGTTAGGCAACATGGAACTTGGCAGTAGCAGTATACCCGTAAACCTGATTGTATTGTTTTGTGTATTGAGTTTCGTAATACCAATGATTATTTCCATATTCCCCATACGCAGGGGGGTTAAAATAACTGTAAGAGAGGCAATCAACGATTATGGAACGGTTCAGCATGCGGGCAGCAGTAGGCAGGATATGCCAGGTGTTGATTTAAGATTATTCTCAAGACCGGTTATGCTATCTATAAGGAATGCAGCAAGGCGTAAAGGCCGTTTTTATCTGAATGTAATAAGCCTGACCTTAAGTGGAGCTATTTTTATTGCTGCAATAACTGCTATGGTTTCTATGAGCTACACTATATCAAAAGACCTTGAAACATTTAATTTTGATTATCAGATTAGAACTAGCAATTCAGTTGATGATTCAAAATTGGATTATGTTATAAAAAACATCCCTGAAATAATTGGCTATGAAAATTGGGGACATGCTACAGGGAAGCTGATATATAACGACGGAAAAGCTGGTAATTTATATGATATCATGGCTCTCTCTCCCAATACCAAAGCATTTAAGCCTGAACAGATGGAGGGCAGATGGCTCTCTGACCATGATACAAATGAAATCGTAGTAGGACATCAGTTTTTTTCAAATGAACCAGCTTTCAGGTTTGGCGATACAATAGCTGTAAAATTTGGAAATAAAGAGCAACGGTTTAAGATAGTTGGCACCATCAAGGAACTTGGTTCTCCTACAATATATATGACAAAAAAAAGCTATGATAAACTGGTTCCTGCCGAAAACAAAAAGAACAGTATAAAACTTATGATTCAGCCCGGTATTTCAGAAAAACAAAACTTGTATCAAAAAACAGAAGACAGGCTTAGAGAAGCAGGAGTAATTATTTTTCAGAGCGAAAGCATGGAAGAATTGCTTGAGGTTTTGGAAGCACACGGCACACTGATTATTGTATTCTTTCTGGCAATTTCTATAATGGTGGTGGTAGTTGCAGGTTTCGGACTTTCATCAACAATGAATGTACAGGTCACTGAAAGAACAAGAGAAATCGGCATCATGAAAGCAATGGGGGCATCCAGGAGGCAAATCAAAAGAATTGTAACTGCTGAGAGTGTATTTATTTCCATTGTAAGCTGGTTGGTTTCAATCATACTTGGTATACCTCTTGGTGCGCTGGTAGCTTTCGTAGTGGGCAACATCATGGTTAGCACCTCACTGGATGTTAACTATGCGCAAAGCTACATACCTGTTGTAATATGGTTAGTGTTAACGCTTACAATAAGTTATGCAGCGAGCAGGACTGCTTCTAAACGGGCATCAAAAATGAGTGTCAAAGAGACACTTGCATTTGAATAATAATAAGTATCGGTAAACAATTGTCTTCCAGGCTGAGTAAAAGGTATTTTACTCAGCCTTTTTTATTAACCGCTCCACAATCCCCCTTTTTCAAAAAATATCAAGAATGTATTCTGACTTTATAAAATCTTTAAAATTCAGTATTACCATTAATATATAAAATGAAAATAATCAGATGGAGGACAGAAATATGAAAGTTTTAGAAAATAAAAGGGCGGTTATTACAGGAGGCAGTGAAGGAATAGGTTTTTCAATTGCAAAATCCTTTGCAAAGAACGGGTGCGATGTTCTATTGATAGCCAGAAACCGGGATAAGCTTGATAAAGCAGCTTCAGATTTATCAGTATATGGAACAAAAGTAGAGACCATATCTTTTGATCTGTCAAATACTGAGTCTATAATGGAATTAGCAGGCAGTATTACGGATATTTACCCCAAAATAGATATACTTGTCAATAATGCCGGCGGAGCAGAATTTAAAGCCTTTGAAAGTGTATCCGCAAAGTGCTTCGACTATCTCTTTGATTTAAATGTAAAATCTATGTTCCTTCTTACACAAGGCTTATTGCCGGCACTCAAACAAAACAATGGCACCATTATAAACATCTCTTCTTTTCATGCACAAAGAGTAATGCCGGGATACCCTTCTACAGTGTATTCCATAGCAAAAGCCGCCGTTAATGCCTTTACTAAAAGTCTGGCTTATGAGCTGGGTCCCCAGGGTATAAGGGTGAATGCCATAGCTCCCGGTAATGTAAGCACTTCTAAAGTCAGAGCAGCTATGGAAAATATTCCTGAGCAAGCTAAGGGCAGGATGCAGGAAATGATACGGACTATATACCCGCTCGGAAGGGTAGGAACTCCTGACGAATTGGGTGGAATAGCAGTCTATCTGGCTTCCGAACAGGCAGCATGGGTTACCGGAAGCATATTTAACATAGATGGCGGAATTACAACGAATTAAAAGAGCTGAACAAGAATTGGAGTGATACTCATGAATAATACTAATCAAATCAAAACTGTCAAAGGGACTTTCTGGGGGGCAGCAGCCTTCTATCTTCTTATAGCTTTTGAATTTTTCTATATGGCAAGTCCCTTTGCCGTCTATTTTTATTCCGTTTACAGACCCGTATTGAACTTTTTTAATGATTCACCGTTATTAGCCGGGCTGATAATTTACTTTATGCCTCACTTTACTGAAACATCTTCAGTAATCATTAATTCACATAATATTTTAGGAGGGATATTGGCTTTATCAGGTTTCCTAGCCTTTTGTGTAGGGGCGTCACAGGTTTACTATCACAAGCTTGCAAAAAAAGGAGCTGTCACAGGCGGTATCTATAACTTCATACGCCATCCTCAATATGCATCCTTTATAGTATGCAGCTTCGGCTTGCTCTTGTTATGGCCCAGATATATAGTTCTTATAATGTTCATTACCATGATTTTTGCATATTACCTGCTGGCAAAAGTAGAAGAGAAGGAATGTGAAGCAAAATTCGGACAGACTTATTTAGACTATAAAAACAAGACCAACATGTTCCTTCCATTCAGATTGCCTTTCAAAATAGCACCTCTCTTCAGGTTTAAGAGAAAATCCGCAAAACTCCTTGCTCTGGTCGGAATATATATTCTTACACTGACCATCGGTATCGGCATCGCAAAAGGTCTGAATACTCTCACTCTAAACAGCCTTTATGCCGTATATACAGAAAACTCCGCAAGCATTTCAATGTCCGGTATTGATATTGATAAACTACATAAGATTATAAACATAGCAGGCAAAAATAAGGATGTAAAGGCCAGGCTTGAGAAATTCACATCTGGCACGGATTCAAAATTCCTCAATTATGTACTGCCCAGTGAATGGTATGCCGCAGAAATACCAATGAACGGAATGGGTCCCATGGGCAGGCACACTGCTGCTTCAAATTATAATAAAAATGAATATAAAATTATTTTTACAAAAGCTCATATGAGGACAAATGACAGAATCCAAGGAAAGGATATAATTATGAATGTTTCCAAAAGAGAGGCTATTGTTGAAGTATGGGTTGATGTTGCAGACGGTAAGGTCACAAAGATAATGGACATGCCGAAAAAAATAATGTATGAAAACATTCCTGTAGCACTGTATTAGTCCTATGAAAGTAATCAATATGTCTCATTAATGGAGGGTGAAAATGTTTCCTCTGAAAATCAAAGTAATATTATTGATTTGCATATCCATAACAAGTATATATCTGGTTATCTCCGGAAGTTTCAGAATTCTTTATAAAGGACTACCCTCAGACCATTTTGATGGAAGACGGTTTTTTTATAAAGGTTCCACCCACTCCTTCACCGATATGGTTAAGTGGATATGGCAAATGGAAACTGTGGAATGGCCTGCCTGGGTAGATGATCCTCCCCAGGCAAAACCTGTAGAGCATGTTAAAGCCGGAGAACTTAAAATAACCTACATCAACCACGCTACACTGCTGATACAGATAGATGGAATAAACATACTGACTGACCCTATCTGGTCAGAAGGTGCAGGCCCTATTTCATTTTTAAGCACAAAAAGGGTAAGGGCACCGGGCATAAAATTAGATGACTTACCCAGGATTGATGTTATTCTGATAAGCCATGACCATTATGACCACCTGGATCAAAAAACTTTGTCCGGGCTTTCAAAGACTCATAAGCCGAAAATTCTTGCAGGGTTAGGTGTAAAATCCCTACTAAATGAAAAGAAATTCCCTGACATAACAGAGCTGGACTGGTGGCAGTATTCTGTATATAAAAACCTGAAAGTCACCTTTGTACCCGCCCGTCACAACTCAGGCAGGGCTTTTACAGGAAGCAACAAAACCTTATGGGGGGGATTTGTTATTGAAAGTCCGGAAGGAAAGGTATATTTTGCTGGTGATACGGCTTATGATGACTTTATACCGGAGATAGGAAAGAAATTCGGTCAATTCCGCTTAACTGTTTTGCCTATAGGAAGTTATGAAAAACGCTGGTATATGAAAACCCAGCATATGAATCCAGAGGAATCTGTAAAGACCCATATACTGTTAAAATCAAAGCAAAGTGTAGGCTTTCATTACGCAACTTTTAAAGAGCATCCGGAGCAAGCTATTAATGCCCATGAAAAGGATTTGTCCATAGCTCTGAAAAAGTATGAGGTTCCCGAAACGGCTTTTTGGGTTCTTCAGTTCGGTGAAGGAAGATATGTCCGAAAATGAATATTTTGTTGATATGAATATAACTCTATATTGCGTTTCTGCTCATCAATCGTATTCCTGTCCTTCGTCACCACTCTTATATAGCCGCTTGCCTTTGTCTATCCATACAGTCTCCTAATGAAATACTAGATTTTTTAAAAGAAAAAAGCCTTACATTAAAGTTATTAATCCACCTATACCTGGATTAAATCACTTATAAGGCAATTTTATTGGATTAACCAACGTTTATTTATCTTAAATATTGGCAATAACTAATCTAAGTAGTTTTACTAGGAGGTTCTTTTAAAAATGGATAGTATATTTTTAAACCTTGAAGAGAGAAAGAATATCGGTGGAGGAAAAGTGAAAAGATTGAGAAAAGCAGGCTATATACCTGCTGTAATTTATGGGCGCAGTATGGAATCCATACCCACTCAGATAAAAGCGTCGGAATTCAGGGAGTTTTTAATGAAACACGGCAAAAATTCAATTTTCACTACTGAATTTGCAGCAGAGCAGGATATGTCCGTTTTGGTTAAAGATATCCAATATGACATGTTGAAAAACGCTGTTTCTCACGTGGATTTCCAGCGGGTTTCCATTAATGAAAAGATACATGCTGCAATACCCGTCAGAATAACAGGAGATAACAGGCTTAAAGGCACCGGTAGTGTAATCGTTCATCAGCTCGATGAGGTTATTGTAGAATGTCTTCCGCAAAATGTTCCCCATCATCTGAATGCAGACGTATCCGGCATGACACCCGGCCATAGTCTGACAGCAGCACAACTGCACCTTCCTCAAGGAGTGACGCTTGTAACGGAACCCGGCAGTGTAATACTGGCAGTTACTGGAGGCAAATCAGCTGATTTGCAGGTTGAAAAGACAGATGAAGCCGTTGTGCCCAAAGGTGAAGAAGGAAATGTTCATGCAAAAAGAATATAGAAATATATTCACCATAAGATTTTTACTTAATTAAGCATTAAAGAGCCAGTAAATAACTCCCTGGCTCTTTAACCTCTAAACACTAAACTTATGAATACTATCCTGCAAATTTGTTGCCAAACTTGTCAGTTCTTCGGCAAATGTCGATATTTGCTGGATTACAGACATCTGCTCCTCAGCCGAAGCAGCAACCTGTTGAGTGCAGGCAGCAGCATTTTCTGCTATATCTGCAATATTGCTAATATCAGTTCCGGTTTCCTTTGCATTTGAGTTTAGCAGGTTTGCAGCCGCTGTAACCTCTTTTACTTTTTCAGTTATCTTAATAACGGTATCTGTAATATGCCAAAACGCATTTACAGTATCTGCCATAGCCTTTTCCTGATCCGCTGCGGAAACCCTGACTTTATCCACTTCTTTAACAGTGTGTTCGATACTTGCTTTAACCTCTTTTACAATATCCTGTATCTTTTTTACTGATCTGCTAGACTGCTCAGCCAGCTTCTTAACCTCTTCTGAAACTATAGCAAAGCCTCTTCCATGTTCTCCTGCACGTGCTGCTTCAATTGCGGCATTCAACGAAAGCATTTCTGTCTGAGCTGCTATTCCTCTGATTGTATCCACTATTAACCCTATTTCCTTTGATTTTTCCGATAATTCTGTTATAGATGCACCTACATTTATCACTATAGCCTTGTTTTCAAGTATCTTTTCCTTCTGGTACCGGACAGATATTTCGCCAGATTTTATGGTTTCTTTCGACCTTTCAGCCAATTCTTCCGACTTCTCCATATCAGCCGCAATTTTATCCAGTCCTGTTATTATTTCTGTAATGCTTGACTTACCCCTATCAGATGACACAGCCTGCTCTGAAGCCCCTTTTGCCAGGTCAGACGTAGCTGTTGCAACCTGTTCGGACATTTTCAGAATAACAGATGTAGACGACATCACTTCTTTGGAAGATTCTGCGACACTGGCCCCCATGACTCTCACATCTTTTAGCAGTGCCTGAACGTTCATTATCATGCTGTTAAATGCCCGTGAAATTATACCTATTTCATCCTTCTGATCAATATCTATCAGTTTTGAAAAATCATATTCCGCGAGTCTGTCCAGATGTTTCAAAAGCTTCCTGATGCTTCGATTCAGTGGAATTGTGATTAAAGCAGCCATTGCTGCAGCTAAAATTACAAAGGCTAGTGTAAATATATGAATTCTGTTAATAACGGAAGCCTTCATCTCATCCAGATCATCTATATAAATCCCGCTTCCGACTATCCATTTCCATGGTTCAAACCCCTTAACATATGACATTTTCGGCTGAGGTTTTTCCCTGCCGGGCTTTGGCCACTGATACTTAACAACTCCTTCTCCACTTTCTTTAACCTTGTCAACAAAAGCGGAAAAAAGCCTAAAACCGGTAGGATCCTTGTATTCTGAAAGATTTTGCCCGTCTAATTCAGATTTAGTAGGATGCATTATCATTACAGGAGTATAGTCATTTATCCAAAAATAATCATTACTGCCGTAGCGCATTCTGTTTATTTCAGACCGAGCCATCTCCTTTGCTTTTTCCTCGGATACTATGCCTTTCCGGACCTGGTCGTAATAATATTCCATCGTACTGTAAGGCACCTCAACGAGATTCTGCATCTTATTAATCGACCGTAACTCTATAGTTTTTTCAATGGTTGGAATTATAAAGACTTCAATTAATGCAATAAATGAAAGCAATAATATTGCACAAAGGATAAAAATTTTATTGCTTAGCCTTAGATTTTTCAATAGCTTCATCTTGTATCCCACCTAACATTTATTTAAAACTACTATTTTTATCGGAATAATAACAGAAATTCTTGAGCATATGACGCTTATCCAGTATAAATTACCAGATACAGGCTTTTAGTACAAACAAAAACACGGTCAGTTCTTAAAGCAAACTTAGGAACTGACCGTGTTTTTAGTAATAATAAGCATTAAAGATTCTTTTCCGTTTTCTTCAGCTTTTCTGCAAGTTTTAAAGCTTCTTCATAGGATACAGGTTTTTTGAAATCCATAACCATTCCACCCGCAACCCAATCCTTACGCTTTTGATTCTTTTCCGGACAGTGCTGGTTACTGCACTTCCCGTTTTTCTTCATAGATCCGCACTTGCAAAAATCCATAAATAACATTCCTCCACATCTTAAGCTATGCCTATTTTAGATTCCATACTATATTTTTACTCCCCCTCAAATAATAGCAGCCCATACTCCCCTTGACAGCTATCATGCGCTATTAGTATATTCAAAAAAGGGAAGCTGCTTATAGAAGCCTCTTCCCACTGATTTATCTTTCATCTTTAAAGGTTGTACAACATGTATCATCACTTATGTCTGCACGTCTGCCACCCATAGGGTTCACTTCAAGTGCTTGCGCATGACACATATACTCTTCGTTAAACACACAGTTTGTAACACCGCATTTTACCTGCATACATGGTGATTTTGCATCCATTTGCCTCACCTCCTTTGGCCGGAGAAAATAGTAATATTTCTAGCACCTTCAGACAATAAATTTGTCTCTTGCTCCAGTTAACTTTATTTCAATGCAATTGTTTTTGTTTTTCTTACAATTATTATGTTAACATGCTTACTATTATATGCTGAAAAAAAATTATATTAATAAAATTTTTTGGCATAATGAAAATTTAATATAAACAAAAAAAGACTCGTACCAACCGAGTCTTTTTTGCTTATATCAGCAGATTATTGACTAGCAAAACGGGTTAACTTATATCGTCTGGCAGCCATTACAATAATATATGCTGCCACCCATGTAGTTTTCTTTTTTGATAGTATTTCCACATATATCACACTGTCTGCCTGCTGTATTCTTGCTCGCTTTTGTCCTGTAACCCCCAGGACAACCGAACAAATCTCTTTCGGTGTCTCTTCCTCCCTGAAATGTCATCTCGGCAAGAGTAGATTTTATAGTATCAAAAAGCTTTTCCTTATCTGCTATGGATAAGGTATTCATTTTCCTTTTAGGGTGTATCCCGGCAATATAAAGTATGTCCTGCAAAACACCGTTACCAAGCCCGGGTATTCTTTGTTCGGTAGCAAGAAAGGCTTTGGCGCTTAACTTCTGAACCTCAGGTATTGTAGCAAGTCGGTCAAAATATACTTTACTAAACTCTTCAGATAAGGGAGACGGTTTCTCTTTTGCAGTTTTATAGTAGATATTGTCATATTCACCTTCACCGAAACTGCATAAAGCTCCATACATCTGAACACATGCACTGACAGCAGAAAAGTCCTCAAACTCTATCAGGAGCTGGTGTTTCTGGGGTCGCTGTTCATTTTGGTTATGATACCGTACTCCTACCCCTTCACTGAACAGCACTCTTTTGTCCTCTGCTTCAATTTCTACCATGCTGCCAAAACCTCTGACTCCTTTTATAGTTTTACCGTAAAGCAGCTCATGGTAACTCTGCGGATCTCCATGATACCAGGCAAACTTATGCGGTGTCTGTGCTGCAGTCACATTAGCAATTTTTTTTCCCTTAATACTATCATTAAGTTGACATGCAATGGTCAAAGCTTCAGGTAATTCAATCATAGACAAAACTCCTTTACAGTAAATTGAGGAACAGTCCTTGTCTTAAGTTTGTATATTTAATAAATTCAATCCAGG
Organism: Clostridia bacterium; assembly: GCA_026414765.1. NCBI lineage: Bacteria > Bacillati > Bacillota > Clostridia > Clostridia bacterium. The sequence goes on from JAOAIJ010000009.1 coordinate 235,722, forward strand.
TCGGGCTATTTCAATGGCATTACTATTCTCGTCAGCAGCTCACTCTCAGGCACATCATTAGGCGAATTAAGATAATACTCATAGTACACACCCTGTTTCTCATAGCCATTTTCGTCTATCCATCCGAACATCTCGTTGTAAGGCTGTTCCATTCCGGCATATGCGCCTTTATATACATACGAGACGTATTTACCCTTAGGCAATTCTCCTGATCTGATTTCGTCTTTTCCAGGCAAGATCCTTGATACCGGAAATCCCATCTCAACATCCAGATCATTCATATCCAGATTGTGATAAGCTGTAAATGGAGCATCCGACGGCTGCTCTCCAAGCTCATTCATATATTGTATTATTCTGTCATAGCACTCTCCGATCAAAGCAGATAAATTTTCAAACGCTGTTCTCGTTCTAATGGACAGCACAGGTTGTTCTTTTTGCTCATTCAGTTCAATTTTTGACATACACCTTTCCTCCACTTCTCCCGATCCGTATCAGTTAACAAAACCGGCTTACTTAATGTGTATTTCCTCATATATGAAGTGTATTAATCATATATCAAAAAATTTGACAACTGTATGTCATATTAATATTAATTATCATAGAATTTCAAAGTTTTTTTCATCCTGTCGGTTAAAATCTTCCGTATATGTTTCGGCTCAAGCACCTCAAGAAAGTACCCGAAGGACATCAGGTACCCGTATACCCACTCGTCCTCTGGAAGTGCTATGTCTACCCGGTAGGTCCCGTCTTCATTTCTGGTTATCATGTCCTCATCAAAATCGTCATAAATTCTATATAAAACCTCAGGAGAAAACTTCAGTTTTAGATTCACCGGCGGCTTCTGGCTTCCATCCGACTCTTCTTTCCTTACGCTTTCCGGCCTTTTTCTTTCAAAGATTTCATTTGTCAGAAGTAATTTTTTAATCCTTGAAATCCGGAAGACCCGAAAATCCTGTCTGCCTTTGCAAAACCCCCATAAATACCATGCCTGCCCCTTGAATATCAGCTTCATCGGCTCCATGCTTCTCAGGCTTTTATTTCCTTCTGCATTTATATACTCAAATGAAATTACCCTTCTTTCCAATACTGCCCTTTTAATATTTATAAACTTATTATATTCATTCGGTTTACTGCCCCACTGTGAAAAATCAATGTAAACCCAGTCGGCAGCTTCAGTATTTTTGAAAACAGACCCAATCTTATCGATGATCATATCGATTTCCGGGTATTTTATTGCCTGTAGGGTTTTTAGGGCAAGAAGCAGACTGTCTATTTCATGGTCAGATACAAGTGTCCTATTCAGGGAGTAATTTTCCAGAAGCGCTATTCCCCCTCCGCTGCCTTTGTTTGTGAAAACAGGTACTCCCGCTGAAGACAAAATATCTATATCCCTGTATATTGTTCTGGTGGAAACCCCAAACCTGTCAGACAGTTCTCTTGCTGTAATACTCTCTCTGTTAAGCAATATTATCGTTATTTCAAGCAAGCGGTTAATTTTCATTGTTATCACCCACCTGCCTCAATTATACCCTACAAATGCGACAGCATATAGTCATATTTGAGAAATATTTCCTTACCGTTCTGCATTACCGTTTTCTATAATACTGAAAAGGCTAATACTATTCCCTTTATCACTCTTCTTCACTTTTTCTATTGTCCTGTTAATATATGAATACAGCTTTTCCTGAAATACCTCTTCAGTTGTCTCCCTGTTTTCGATCATCACAAGGCCCTTTTCCCAGCTTGCAGTCAATGAGGGATTCAGTAGTTCTTTCGCTGTACGGCGGACCAGCTCCACAATAGCTTCGCCCTTTAAGGTAGGGGTTACTACCTGTGTTTTATTCTGTATTTTTATATATCCTATTTCCTTCAGCTTCTTGATGATACCCGAACGTGTCGCAGAAGTCCCTATGCCACAGGTTTTTATTTGCTCTCTCAATTCTTCATTTTCTATAAACTTTCCTGCTTTCTCCATGGTTATTATAAGAGAACCGTCGGTATATCTCGGAGGCGGCTTCGTTTCCTTCTCTTCCAGATCAAAGCCTTTGACAATGCTCTTTTCATTCTTTACTAATTTGTGTATAGGCGAATCTGTTATTTCTTCTTCCCCTTTTTGGACATTTACTTCGTATACCTCTTTCCATCCCGCTTCTTTTAAAGTTTTTGCATTTGATATAAAGACTTCGCCGTTAATATGAGTCTCTGCTTTAACTGTATTGTATTCTGCAGGCGGATAAAAAATAGCCAGAAATCTCTTTACTATCAGGTTATATACATTCCGTGCATCAGAATCGAAGCTCGATAAATCGGCTGTTACATACGTCGGAATAATGGCATAGTGATCAGTAACCTTTCCATTATCTACATACCGCTTGGTTGTTTTATTTATTTTGAGTTCGCCGAACTCCTTAATCCTCTGTACATGCTCCTTGAATCCCTGATTCCTGAACAGACCGTTTAGTACCTTTGGTACTTCCGCTAAGACATCAGTAGAAATAACCCTGCTGTCAGTTCTGGGATAGGAAATCAATTTCTTCTCATAAAGACTCTGAGCAATCTCCAGGGTCTTATCCACCGGAATTTTATACTTCTTGTTTGCTTCTGACTGAAGCTCTGCAAGATTAAAGAGCAGAGGCGGCTGCTCCTGTTTTACTTTTACATCAACCTTCTTAATAATGGCTTCATTCCCTTTGAGCTTTTCTATCAACTCCTGAGCTTCTTCCTTGCCGATGTATTTATCATTTTCATCCGTATCCTCAACTTCCGGTTTGGTACTTTTTTTCTTAGGCTGCCACCGGCCTTTATACTCTATATTACTGTCCTGGGAAAGAAAAGTCCCCAATACACCATAGTGGATTTTAGGCACAAAATTCCTGATTTCCTGCTCCCTGTCCACAACAAGTCCCAATACGCAGGTCATAACCCTTCCGATGGCAATAACCGAAGGTTTGCTCTCCTTTATAAAAGCAGAGAGACTTCTACCAAACTTGCAGGTATAAATCCTGCTGAAGTTCATGCCGAAAAGCCAATCCTCCTTGGCCCGGCTGTAAGCAGCCCTTGAAAGGGAGTCGTACTCACTGATATCTTTTGCAGTATCTATTCCCTTTTTAATAGCTTCTTCAGTCTGCGAGGAAATCCATACCCTTTTGGCTGGTTTACTACATCCGCTCTGACTATATACAAGCCTGAAAATGTATTCACCTTCACGGCCACTATCGGTGCATGAGTAAACCATATCCACATCATTTCTGCACAAAAGCCTGCTTATTACCTCAAACTGTCTTCCTATACCTTTATCATCAATAACTATATATTTATATTCACTCGGAATTATGGGAAGATGCTCAACCTTCCATTCCTTGTAGATAGGATCGTAAGCATCCGGGTAAGCCATTGTTACGAGATGTCCGAAGCACCATGTAACGATTATGCTCTCCGACTCAGCAAACCCTTTCGCTCTATCGTTTTTAGAAATCTGCAAGCCCAATACACCTGCAAAACTTGCTGCTACAGACGGCTTCTCTGTGATAAATAGTTTTTTTCCCAAAGTAATCCCCTTTAAGACTTATTATGTCTAATCATTATAGATAAAGTGAGGACTTTTTTCAAGTAAGAAACCTGTGTATAAAAACTTCCTCAGCATCCATGATAAACCTCTAGCTTTACTCACCCAGCCTGTTTGATATTTTTGTGAATAAAACGCATAGATAGCGGATATGAACACACTTTAATCCGGGCAAACCAGGGCTGTAATCCTGTAAATCACAGAATTCTATCCTTCATCATACTATATAGAAAAGAGTTATGTTAATTACAGATCATTGCCATTCTTCTGAGAGAGGTGACAGCACATATGTATACATTTTCCAGACTTAACGAAGTATATAAGGCATCTCATGAATTAATCATTGATGGTTCTTCAAAAATAGTTTTCTTCAGTGACTGTCACAGAGGTGATAACAGTAAGGCAGACAACTTTGCGCCCAACCGCAGCATCTACCTGTCTGCATTAGAATACTACTATACCCACGGATTTACCTATGTCGAAATCGGTGACGGTGACGAGCTGTGGGAAAACAAACACTTTTCATCAATTATTCAAGCACATCTGGATGTATACCTTTTGATGCAGAAATTCTATAACAAAGGCAGGCTTTATATGGTGTGGGGAAATCACGATATTATGAAGAAGAACAGAAATTTTGTGAGGAAGAACCTGTATGAGTATTATAATCCTGTAACGCAAAAGTTCGATCCGCTTTTGGACGGTATAAGCATCTATGAAGGGTTGATACTGCGATACAAGGATAAGCCGAATAGTATTTTTGTAGTTCATGGCCATCAAGGTGATTTGCTCAATGATTTTCTGTGGCCTGTGGCCTGCTTTCTTGTAAGATATATATGGAGATATCTGGAGTCTTTAGGCTTTATTAACCCTGTCAGTCCGGCAAGGAGCACATCCAGAATGTATTCAATTGAGAACAATATAGTTGATTGGGTTAAAGCTAATAATCAAATGCTTATTGCAGGGCATACACACAATCCTGCCTTTGCCACACCCGGTTCACCGCCCTATTTCAACTCCGGGAGCTGTGTAAGCCGTGGATATATAACCTGTATTGAGGTACAAAACGGAGAAATATCACTATCGAAGTGGAGCAGAAAGCCTGACCGCAGCTGCCCTTTAAAAATTTCACACGAGGTTATTGCAGGCCCTGTAAAAGTTGAAGATTTCTCTTAGCTGCGGCGATTTTCAGATATAAATCCCTTTGATATATTACAGAATTTTACATGATATTTTTTCAAATACTGATTATATTTTACTCGTATTAAAAATCTTATAGCAACCATAATAATATGCGTAGGGTTCATAATAGTCGAGCCAAGGTTGTTATAGGGTCATATACGGCTTTATAACAGCCGGCCAAAGGCTAATGCCGGGTCATGTCAGGTTATAAGCACGGCTCGGTATTAGCCGGAGGGAAGAATGCTATATGTCCTGTAAGGCTGTGCTGCAGTAACAATGAAGGGGAATGTTGTCACTGTATGTTTTCATCTTACAAACGATATTCCCTTAAGTTATTGCAGTATGGTCAAAAGGGATGTATGGTATTCGAGCTGAGATTATCAACGTCACGCGTGATGTTTCAGGGTTCCGCAGGCATATGGAGTTCTTGTCCGGATTCTATTGTTTTATCAGTAGTTTTCGTTTATTTAGTCCATATGCTGGAGGTTTTCTGCAGTCTCATGATTGCAGCAGGCTTCTAAGGTATCCTTGGTAGTCGAGCAAAGGTTGGTGCAGGTTCCGTAATGCTTGCAGGCAGTCGGAAGATTGTTTGCAGGTATGCAGGGATTTGTATCAGCTGTAGCGAAGACTGTTATGGGCTCTACTTTTATTTATAGTATCCACTTGCTTCGCTATACAGGCTATAACCTATCTCAAACTGGTTGTTATCCTGGTCCTCCCACTGCTTTGCGAAAGATATAACCCCAGTGCCTTCCATGATTTTCCTGATTTCATAATAGTCACTTCCAGTATCCTTATATGATACCGTATATACTTTAAGGTTGTTTTCCTGCCCTATATCCGTTATCTCACACTCGACTACATATTTTTTCCCGGATTTATCAGTCAGGTTTTGAATCCATTTATTGTTTTTATTTAACGGGGCTCTTATAAGCTCAATAGTATCAAATATTGAATCCATCATTGCCTGTTCGTTCTTGATCTGGTACAAAACTCCTTCCCTCACAGTATACTTTATTCCCAGGTTGTAGTAACCCGGCTCTTTACCCGCTTCACCTCCCGATACATCCTCTACGGTACCCTCTGTAATATATATAGTTTCCTTTGCTGATTTGTTAATGCTTTTTAAAACCATTGTATGCCCATACTCAGCGAAACCGTTATATATCCATTTATAATTTTCCTTGTCCGGAAGCAAAGCAGTAAGCTGGCGGTTTATTTGCAGGTATTTCTGTTTGCTGTCCTTATCTGTTTTAATTTTAGTAATCTCATTATTCTTTACTTCCTTATTCTGTTGTCCGGGTGTGTTATTTTGCCTATACTTATTCCATTCGGTGGCTGAAAACAGTCCGACAGCAAGTACCAGAATTATCGCTAGGAGCATGGAAGTGTATAATTTGCGTCTGTTCATAATTATCCTCATTTCTGTAACATATACTCGTGAAAATTATTTTATATTAGTTTTATCCAATTTTGCCAGATTAATTTACAGACAAGCATTATCACAACTAAATATGTAATAAATATTTTTTTCATTATTAATGTATATATCTCAGGATATGCGGCAAGACTATAAATGACCTCACAAAATACATTTTGACCCCCTAAAATGCCCCGGCAATGCTGCCGGGGTGTTTTTTTTCTCCTTATAATGTCCAGGAAAGATTTGTATTATTCTGCAAATGCCTACCTGACAAATACAATAACGATTACAAACATGATAAACTAAGTTATCCTAGTCAATAAAACCTCAAGGGTTGTGAAATTTTCAAACCCCATGTAATCTAGTATCTGTACTCATCCTATAAGATTTAGCTGAATCAGCCATGATATAAATATAGTGGTCGCAATACTCCATATAGTATAAAAAACACGGATAAACAAGCTTCGCTTCCTTATCCAGAAGTATACCGCCGACAATAACCCTAGTATGCCAAACACAGCTATAGTAAATGCGCCAGCTCTGAACCAAGATACGACTTGCTCCATACCGGCGGGAGAATTGATACCGCCGAAAGTCTCAGTCAAATACTGCATATGCAGCACAAACCTTGTTACCATTGATGCAAATACAGCGAACACAGCAATATACGGAATATGAATAAATATACTTCTCTTGCCTCTCTTATACCTTATTGCCGCCAAAAGCTCAATAACCGATACCACAAACCCTACAAAAGCAGTAATCACAAAAAAAACAACTGCAAACAGCTGCCATTCTATTCCCTCATACCATGGCACACGAAAAAAAGATTCAGGATATCTTTCAAGTGAAAAGTATAATTTACCTTCTTTTTCGATGAATTTTACAGACCCGAACTTTTTTCCGCTATAATAATCCTCGCCTACAGGCATAAGTTTCTCTCCATTCAGCATGAACCCATCCTTTGTATTTCCGGTTATGTGAACAGGCACTCCGAAGAAAAAGTTTGTAAATTTATCCGGACTCTTAAATGCATGTCTGGCTTTCATATAGTAACCGCTTATATCTCTTATATCTTTTCCACCCGTATAAGCCTCTTTTTCTTTTTTTACCCCGTATAACCTCTCTGCCAATGAATGAACAATATCCTCCAGCCCAAAATTGCTCATTTGATTGCATGAGATGAATATCCCCAGGTTGTGGTCGGGAAATATTCCTATATTTGATATGAAATTGCTCGAAGCACCGCTATGCGAATAAAAAATATGCCCGTTCAAATCAAACCTTGGCCACACATACCCATAACCGGGCAACTCCTTATCCATTGTGTACTGTTGACGAAACATTTCCAGCTTCCACTTGTTTTTAATAATTGCAGAGTCAATATCACTCAGCAGAAAGTTCATATATGCCGCCATGTCCTGTGCTGTAGCAGTTGCAGAGGCTGAAGGATAATCATTTGCTTCTCCGTCAATATGTTCAGTTCCTAAAGGGCCGTAAGCTTTTGAAACAAATGCTTTTCTGATCAGTTTATAGGTTGTATTGTTCATACTTAAAGGCTTGAATATTTTCTCTTCAGCATAGTCATAAAATGGTTTTCCCGCCAACCTTTCTATCACATAGCCCGCGAGTGATATGCCGTAATTTGAATATGCCGAAACCTCTCCAGGTTTGAAAAACTGATTAGGCCTGCAGTTTCTGACAAATTCCCTTAAAGGCTTCACTTCTTCAGCTGTTTCAACCTCCAATCCCGAAATCATTTCTTCAAAGCCCGCAGTATGAGTCAGCAGGTTTCTCATGGTTATAGGATATTTGAACCCAGGAAAATCAGATTCCAGGTATTTGGTTACCGGTTCATCCATATCCAGCATACCCTGCTCCACCAGCTGCATTATGGCTAAAGAAACAAAGGTTTTTGAAACAGACCCAATTCTGAATGCCGTGGTTCTCCCATCTGAACGTATGCCATTCTTCTCATCGGCGTAGCCATATCCTTTACATAAGATTACTTTACCGCCCTTCACAATTGAAACAATTGCACCCTTTGTTGATTTATTGTCTATCAGTTTGGATATTTCTGCATCGATATAGTCGGATATATCCCTGTCTGTAATTTTTGATGTCAATGCATTCAATGTGCTTGATGAGAAGCAGATCACCAATACGGATATCAATAATGATAAATACTTTTTCATATTCAGATTCTCCATTCTTCCTTAATCAACCATGGTTCAGTTATTAATCTACACTATAAAACTTAAGGAAAATCTGTTTTCTCTTAAAAATTCTTTATTAAATTCTTAAAATATTATTAATAATACTATGCTAAATAAAAAAATAACATGTTTATACAATAAATACGAACAAACGTTCTTGACACTATTTGTAATATAATGGTACTATATGTATACAACATTAATTATTATGTCAGATAAATATCGATAAAGTATATCTTCCGGAGGTGCATTATGAAAACAGCATGGTCGTTTTTGAAGACAGGAGTTATCTTCTTATTGATTTGTGCCATATTACTACAGACTGCTGAAGCACAGGCTTCTTCTGCATTTAGAGCGGCAGATTCCATGGCTCCATCTGCGCCAAAAAAACTTACAGTCACAAACAAAACCTGCACATCGGTTTCTTTTTCATGGACAGCTTCAACTGATAACAATGAAGTAAAGGGATATGAAGTCTACAGAGACGGCAAGCGGATAGTGACAGTCTCAAAGACATGCTATACAAATATGTGTCTGGTCCCGGGAAGAAATTATACATATACCATTAAGGCTTATGATTCTTCCGGAAACATATCAGTAAGCAGTGCTGTTTTGCATGTTACCACAAATAAAGATTTACAGCCCCCGGCAAGTCCTCACACACTGGCTGCAAATTCTCCGACCTGTACTACTATAGCGCTGTCCTGGGCTTCATCAACGGATAATACAGGTATTAAAGGCTATGAGGTGTTTTGCAACGGCAAAAAGACGGCGCTAACTTCAGCTACCAGCTACGTTTGCAAAAAACTCCTTCCTGGCACTACATATACTTTTACAGTAAAAGCATTGGATATAGCGGGTAACTACTCTCTAAGCAGTAATACCTGTTTATCAGGTACATTGCCCGATACAACAGCTCCATCAATGCCAGGCGGACTGAAAGCTGCCGAAGTTTCATATACGGAAGTGAATCTGGTCTGGAACTCCTCTTCTGAGAATGTAAAGGTTAAGAGCTATGAAATTTTTTGTGATGGCATAAAGAAAGGATCAACTACCAAGACATCCTATACCAGCAAAAACCTGATTCCAGGTAGAAGTTATACATATACTGTAAGGGCATTGGATACTTCCGGCAATATTTCAACTGAAAGCCCAAAACTCCACGTCCTGACAAAAGCAGATACAGAGCCACCTAAAGCACCAGACGGATTCAAGACCGGTTCCATCAGCAAATCTTCTGTTTCCCTTAAGTGGAAAGCTTCCAATGATAATACCAAAGTTAAAGGATATTATGTTTACTGTAACGGCATTAAAATCGCAGAAACAATCAGAACCTCCTATACCGTGAAAGGATTGGGCAACTTGTCCATAGCCGTTTTTTATATAAAAGCATATGACATATCAGGAAACCTTTCAGAAAACAGTAAAACTATAGGCATAATAATAGTATAGCTGAAGAAATATGCATTCACATAATATAGAAAAAAGCTACCATCCACTCTCAGGAGAGATATGAAAGGTAACTTATTAAGCTGTTTTTATTTATTAATAAACATCTATCAGAAATTTATATTATTTCCTTGAAAACTCCACCCTGACACGCTCTTGTCAGGTTTTCCTTCTAGCTAGTTTATTACGTATAGCCAGATATTTTCTTAAAATCCAAAGTACCGGCTTCATCACCGGTTTTTCCATATCTTTTGAGAGCTCTTTAAGCTTTTGTCTGATTTCTATGTGCTGTGGGCAAGCCTTTTCACACTTTCCACAGTTTATGCATAAAGATGCATTAGATGGCTTACCTCCTGACAAACCGCTTGTAAACGCCATATACTGAAAATTGGAGTGTTTTTCCTTAAAAAGATGCTTGCTGTTGTAATAATTAAAGCATAGAGGGATATCAACTCCTGCAGGGCAGGGCATACAATAACCGCATCCCGTACAGCCTACTCTCATAAGTCTGCTGTATTCCTGTTTCACTTTCCCGTACAACATAAGCTCTTCATCAGTCAGTGAACCGGCATACGCTTCTCCTGCTATCCTGATATTTTCCTCAATATGGCTCTCTTCATTCATCCCCGAAAGTACGACTGCTGCCTGTGGATGATTCCATATCCAGCGCAAGGCCCATTCAGCCGGAGTTCTTTGAACTGAAGCACTGCTCCATATTTTTTTAATTTCCTCAGGCATCCTCCCTACAAGAGAACCACCCCTGAGAGGTTCCATAATAATAACCCCCAGGCCCTTTGAAGCGGCGTATTCAAGTCCTTCCTTCCCTGCCTGGACATTTTCATCAATATAATTATACTGTATCTGACAGAAATCCCACGGGTAATCATCCACTATCTTTTTAAAATCTTCCTTATCCCCATGATATGAAAAACCTACATATACCAATCTTCCATCCTTTTTAGCCTTCGCGAAAAACTCGACTATACCCAGTTCTTTCAATCTGTTCCAGCCGGCTATATCATTCAGGGCATGGACAAGATAATAGTCAATGCGATCAGTTTGAAGCTTTCTTAACTGATTCTCCAGTATAGAATCCATATCTTTTTGAGAATGCACAAGATAAGGCGGAAGCTTTGTAGCTATTTTAACCCTATCCCTGTATCCCTTTGACAATACCTTACCGAGTATAGTTTCACTCTTCCCTGCATGATAGACATATGCTGTATCAAAGTAATTTACACCCTGCTCAATAGCCTGGATAATTTGTCTTTCTGTGCGTTCTTCATCAATTCTCCCATTCTTTTGAGGATAACGCATGCAGCCAAACCCGAGTATGGATAACTTATCCCCTGTTTTCCCCATTTCACGGTATAACATAAAATCCCCCTTCAGTCTATATCGACTAGTCAGTCTACTATTTATAAAAAAATTAATTCTTAATGCTTTTCCAGAGGAAACTGAAGGTTTCTTCAACAAAATCTTTGTCTTCCAACAGCTCCCTATTGTTAATGAAATAATTAATATTGGACATCATCATGGCGGAAGTAATGCTCAGCAGATAATTCTCTGGAACCTTCTTTATGATTTCCGCCTCCATACCTTCTCTGAAAATATCCATCAATACCTCAAACTTACTCTTGCCTTCAGTCCTGGTGGCATCATATATGTGGACTGAACTGCTGAATTGCTGAAAAAACAGGAATTCATCGGTAAATTCCATACCCCATTCCAGAAAGTTCACATATATGCGTTTTACTTTTCTTATATAGGTTTTTTCCTCGTTTACACCGGAAATTGTCCTGTTTATCATGGATTCTTTGCACTTCAGGTACAAACTGTTGATCAGTTCTTCCTTTGTTTTAAAATAATGAAAGAGCGTTCCAATGGCTACACCTGCTTCCTTTGCTATTTGTGAAGTAGGCGTTTTGTCAAATCCATTTTTATTGAAAAGCTTAATGGCTGCTTCATAAATCTGATCCTTCTTATTCATTACATAATCACCAATTATATTTTAAATTATTTCGACTGATTAGTCAATATAATATTTGAAGTATATCCCAATAATATTATTGTACAATATTGTGAGGAAAAACGATAGGAAAATAATTTTATCTACTTGACATTATATCGTAATAATAATAAAATAACATATGTTATATAACATATGTTATTTTATTATTATTTTTGTAAGGAGAAAAAATGCCACCGAGAATAATATTCACCAAAGAACAAATAACCGATGAAGCTTTTGAAATTTTCAAGGAAGAAGGCTTAGAGAGTGTATCGGTCAGAAAACTAGCAGCAAAACTAAACAGTTCAACTGCTCCGATCTACACAAGCTTCAAAAACATTGAAGAAATAAAAAAACACCTGCTTGAAAAATCTCTTGCTATCCTTTTAAATTATACAGAAAAAGAGTATACAAAAGATGCTTTCCTGAATATCGGAGTTGGAATGCTGGAGTTTGCAAAAAATTATAAGATTATTTACAAAACACTCTTTATTAGTAGTAATGATCATCAATATATTCTTGATGAATTTAATAAAAAGAACCTTGAGCAGATGAAAAAACTGAAAATTCTCAGTTTGTTTGATGAGCAGGATTTAAAGCATATTCTAGAGAAAATGTGCATTTTTACACATGGTATTGCTTCATTCCTGTGTGCCGGAATGCTTGAAGAAGATTCTCTGGAATACTTTATAAATACGCTGAGTGAAATGGGCGCTGATGTTATAGAGATTACAGCTTATAGGAAGGGCCTTCTTGAAAAACTTACAAATGCTTTAGAGGAGGGGTGTAGAATTGAAAAAAATAACTATTCTGAATGGAATTACAGATGAAAAATATATAAACTTTGAAGATGCACTGGAAAAGATAAATGAAAGGAACCAGAGAAAATTTAGCTGCGAATGCTTTACACTACGCAAAATAAATATCAATTACTGCTGCGGCTGCTGGAACTGCTGGGTTAAGACCCCCGGAGAGTGTACACAAAAGGATGAAATGCCCAAGATTCTAAGAAGTATAATCAATTCAGACCTGACTGTGTTCATATCACCTATCCTTATGGGTTTTAGCAGTTCATACCTCAAAAAAGCAACTGATAAGCTCCTTCCCTTGCTCCATCCCTATATCGGTATTTATGAAAATGAATGCCATCACAAGGAAAGATATGACAGATATCCCAAATTAGGACTTATGTTACTTGATGATAAAACAAATGCTCTGAGTGATTTAAGCATAATTACGGATATTTACAAAAGAATATCTGTCAACATGAGATCTGAGCTTGCATTTACTTGTATATCGGCTGGAAATGTGGAGGTGTTGGAAAATGAAATTAACCGTGTTTAACGGCTCCCCAAGGGGAAAGAACAGTAATTCCGCCATTATTGCAAAATGGCTATTGGAAAACTCATGCGATTTCCCGGATGTAACAACTGAAGTAGTTTACCTGAACAAGCCGGAGAATCATGAAAATCAAGCAAAGATAGCTCAAGACTCAGATATCATCCTGTTTGTATTCCCTCTATACTTCGATTGTATGCCTGGTATAGTTAAAGCATTTATAGAAAAGCTCCAGCCCTTCTCAGGTGCATTGAAGGAAAAAAAACTGGGGTTCATCGTTCATTCCGGGTTTCCGGAAGCTATTCATTCAAGGTGTTTGGAAAAGTATCTGGTATGGCTTGCAGGAGAACTGGGTACCGGCTATATCGGGACAGTCATAATGGGAGGCAGCGAAGGGATAAGGATCATGCCGGAATCTATGACTAAGAAAAAAAGAAAACTGTTTAGTGGACTAGGTGATAAATTGCTTAGAGAAAGTGTTTTTGATACACAGATCGTAAGTGAACTGGCAAAGCCTGAGAGGTTATCCAAAACATCAATTCTTATTTATAAAATACTGGCTAAAATCGGGATCTCGAATTTCTACTGGAACGGAATGCTAAAAAAGAACGGTGCCTATAAAGCCCGTTTTGCCAAACCCTATATAAACTAACCTGTTGCGATATAATTATTTCCACTACCTCACTGTCTGATATATCCGGATTTTTATTGTCATAAATTGGTCTTACATATACAATAGTATTAGAGATACTTTATGTATTTAATTACGTTTTAGCAGCAAAATAAATGCAGGTGATAATATGCTATTTTTATTCCTGTTTCTGCTTGTTGTATTTATGCTGATTCATGGATGTATGGTTATAATCCGGAGCTTTTTTTACAAGGTTAAAATTAATGCTATCCTTGAAGATATCAGCACAGTGGAAGATCTGGTTTATATACGTTTTAAGGATTTTTTGAACGTAACAGCCGAGGTGTTTAGAAGGAAGGGCTATAATGTCAGTGTCACGGATAAGTGTGGAGAAGAAGGACGAGGCCTGATATTGAACGACATCCAATTTGTTGAAATATGGAAACATGCAAGAAGTCAACTCGTAGACGTCGAAACTGCTATGAAACTAACAAAATGTATGCAGTCTAATTCAATATACAGAGGAATGATTATAAGCCTGGGAGATTTTAAGCAAAGTACCCGACTGTTTTGCCATAAAAATGTAATAGAATGTATAAACGGCGAGCAGCTTCTTGAAATGTTCAAGGAAGTACAGAAGAGAAAAGATATGCTGGAAACCAGTAAGGGTTAAATTACGCGTAGTGCCGGTAAGCACTACACGTAATTTTTATAAAGCATGTCACACCAAACTATTGTCTATCAGGATAGCCTTGTCGCAAAATCCTCATAACCGAACTTTCTTACTATCCTAACCCCTTCTGTTTCGCTGTAAAGCGCTATTGAAGGAAGATTAACGCCATTGAACATGTTGTTCTTAACCATTGTATAGTGTGCCATATCGCAGAACACAAGTCTGTCGCCGATTTTTAAAGGTTGTTTGAAGGAATAGTCCCCGATAATATCTCCTGCAAGACAGGTATTTCCACCGAACCTGTAGGTATAAGGATATTCATCAGGTTTACCTGCATCAATAATATTTGGTCTGTAGGGCATCTCAAGCACATCAGGCATATGGCAAGCAGCTGAAGCATCCAGGATAGCGATTTTCATACCATTATCTACGATATCCAGAACTGTGGAAACAAGAAACCCGGTATTTAAAGCGATAGCCTCGCCGGGTTCCAGGTATATTTCCACCCCGTATTTATCCTTAAAAAACATAATTGACCTGATAAGGGTCTCAATATCATAATCTGGTCTGGTAATATGGTGTCCTCCGCCTAAATTGAGCCACTTCATTTTTTTGATATATTCCCCGAATTTCTCATCAACTACTTTGACAGTACGCTCAAGGGTATCTGAATTTTGCTCACACATCGTATGGAAATGAAGTCCATCAATACCGTCAAGCTCTTCAGGCCTGAAATTTGTCAGAGTTACCCCAAGTCTTGAAAATTTATAACAGGGATTGTAAATTGGAGTCTCGATCTCAGAATATTCAGGATTTACACGAATACCGCATTCTATCTTTTTTGTATCTACACTTTTGACTTTCTCCTTAAATTTATTCCATTGTTCAAAAGAGTTAAAAACAATGTGATCACTATACTTAAGGAGTTCATCAAATTCCTCATCTATATAAGCCGGTGCATAGACATGTACTTCTTTTCCCATTTTTTCATATCCTAGTCTGGCTTCAAATAACGAACTTGATGTTACACCCTTTAAATATCTGCCTACTAAAGGATATACGGAAAACATTGAAAATCCTTTTTGGGCAAGAAGAATACTACATCCTGTACGTTGCTGTACAGAATGTAGTATTTCAAGATTCTTTACAAGAAGTCTTTCATCAACAATATAGCATGGTGATGGTAACTTATTAATATCAATGTTCATTGTTTATACCTCAATCCAGTAGAGTTGGCGCAAAATCCTCCTGCCATGGTAATCCGTATTTGTTTAGGGCTTCCATAAACGGATCCGGGTCAAATTCTTCTACATTGTAAACCCCTGGCTTTTTCCAGATACCTTTCATAATCATCATAGCACCTATCATAGCAGGAACTCCCGTTGTATAGGAAATTGCCTGCGATCCCACCTCTGCGTAACACTCCTCATGAACACATACGTTATATACATAATAGGTTTTGGGCTTTCCGTCTTTTATACCCTGAATAATGCAGCCTATATTTGTTTTTCCCTTTGTTCTTGGCCCAAGTGAAGCAGGATCCGGAAGAACAGCCTTTAAAAACTGCAGAGGTATTATCTGCTTACCTTCATACTCTACAGGCTCAATGGAAGTCATTCCGACATTTTCCAGTACACGCAGATGATTCAGGTAATTATCCGAGAAAGTCATCCAGAATCTTATTTTCTTAATTCCTTTTATATTGACCGCCAGAGATTCTAGTTCTTCGTGATATAAAAGATATATATTCTTTGGTCCAATCTCCGGAAGGTCATACACTTTTTTAACAGAGAGAGGCTCAGTTTCTATCCAATTGCCATTTTCATAGTATCTGCCCTTTGCTGTTATTTCACGGATATTGATTTCAGGGTTAAAATTAGTTGCGAAGGGATATCCGTGATCGCCGGCGTTTGCATCAACAATATCAATAGTGTGTATTTCATCAAAGTAGTGTTTCTGTGCATATGCACAAAAAACACCGGTTACACCAGGGTCAAAGCCGCTGCCAAGCAGTGCCGTTATACCTGCCTTTTCAAACTTTTCCCTGTATGCCCACTGCCATTTGTACTCAAATTTAGGCGTATCGGGCGGTTCATAATTGGCTGTATCGACATAATGAACACCTGTTGCAAGGCAGGCATCCATAATTGACAGGTCCTGATATGGAAGAGCAACATTAATTACAATATCCGGTTTGAAACTCCTAATCAGTTCAATAACCATATCAGTATTATCAGCATCAAGCTGAGCAGTGTGAATTTTTGTACGGCCTTCGGCCAATTTATTTTTCATAGCTTCGCATTTTTCTACAGTTCTGCTTGCTATACAGATTTCTTCAAAAACTTCTGGATTCTGGCAGCATTTATGAACGACAACATTGGCTACACCACCAGCACCAATAATCAAAGCTTTTCCCATATCAATTACCTCCAATTCCTTTAACTGTTTCACCAAGGATGATTATACATAAAGTAAATCAAATAATCAAGAAAATTGTCAAAAATTAAGCCTGTTTTTGAAAGAGGTCCGGTTTTCTTGATGATATCTCACAAAATCGTCAAATAGCTCCGTATTTCACCCACATACTACTGTTAATTTTTAGTATGCTGGAATGGTTATTTTATTATACTTACTATCAATATAGGTTTCCCTTCACAGTTCAGTTTATTAAAATTTCCGTTATATAAAAGCAATTACCGCCAGGAACACCCCGGTGGTGATTGTTCTTTACTGTTTTCCGCCAAATGATTTTATGATACTCTTAAGTGTACTGATTTTTTTACCGTTCTTACTAATCCATTCTTTCCAGTCTCCAGTTTCTTTGTCAGACCAGTTTTCCTTCTCTATACCGCTGCACTTCGATAATATCTTTGACAGATGTTTCACATTTCTTGTGTCTCCGTTTTCAATTTCATCAGATATATATGGCAATGCAAACATTCCTAGCTTCTGAATATCTTTTTCATCCTTAACCATGTCTTTTGCGTTAGCTAAGTATTCTTTGAATTCTTCCTTCCAGAGGTTAGTCCTATTTTCTGAGGAGTCAAGAGTTTCCTTTTCCGGCAGGCACTGAATCCCTGTCATGCACTCGACCCCGGCAAGCATAGGAAGATTCCAAACTCTGTCATTAAAGGCCAAATCGAGCATCTCAGGTAAATAATCAAAACCAAGGCTTAATATGTTTTCTTTGAAAACCGGGTCATCCTTAATTATGTAAAATGCTGAAAGGCTTAAAGTTCTGTTTTTATTCCAATTTACAATTGCCTTATATAATTTCTTATCAGAATCCTTATTACCCTTCAGCCACTTCTCATTGCGGTAAGCCTCATTTTTGTCGTAATCCTTATCGTATTTGGGTTTATCTCTGTATGTCTTCGATTCTTCATCATAATATACATCTTCGCTTATATACGCACCTAATCTGGCATCCCATTTAGCATAACTGGGTACATTATTGTTTTTAGGCTCCGGTATGTTAACATTCTCATCGTTTATATGCGATATTGCATCCCCCTGGTTTTCGTCTATTGTATAAGTTGTTATTCCAACCAGTAACACTAAAACCGTAGTAATCATAAGGGTAATCCCTTTTGCAGTTTTACCGTCCATAACATCCTCCCCTTGTTTTTAGCACTTTCAATATTAAAAGCAAACGCTGCACAGCCGGGTAAAATATGTACGTACCATAAGTATAATATTCATACAAAATGATAGATTATCTGTACTATTATGTCAATGCTGTTTATTAATACCATATAATGTAATTGGTTAATGCATAAATCAGGTTTGAGACTTACTTTTACAGACACCGGCATACAAAAAAACCTGAATCAGGTTATCAACCGATTCAGGCCAAAATACTAAGTTTTTCAATTAAGTTAGTTTAGCTCTTACCTAACGTTCATAATAAGTATATCCACGAAGTCCATTATCAAATGCCTTCATTATTTCGCGCCTGTCACCCACACTGATCAGACCGTCACGTATGGCTTCTTCCGCTGTTTCACGGAAGCGGACCAGCATGTCCTTCGGGTCAAATTCTACGTAAGAAAGTACATCTGCCACACTGTCCCCATGGATTTCCTTTACCAGATCATAGTTCCCATCGGGATAGACCCTTACACTGACTACATTTGTGTCCCCAAACAGGTTATGAAGGTCACCTAATGTTTCCTGGTAAGCACCTACAAGGAAAACACCAAGATAATAGTCATCACCATTTTTTAGTTCGTGTAAAGGCAATGTAGTCCTCACATCATGAAGGTCTATGAAACGGTCAATCTTACCGTCACAATCACAGGTAATATCTGCAATAACAGCATTGCGCTTTGGCAATTCCAGCAAGCGGTGCAAAGGCATTATGGGGAATAACTGATCAATAGCCCAGCTGTCCGGAATAGACTGGAATACAGAAAAATTACAGTAGTAAATGTCTGCAATGGCAATCTCTATATCTTCCAAATCGGGTGGAGCATTTTTAAGCTTCTGCTTTTCCTTCGCTATCTGATTT
The DNA here is from genome assembly GCA_026414765.1 of Clostridia bacterium. NCBI lineage: Bacteria > Bacillati > Bacillota > Clostridia > Clostridia bacterium. Next base: position 254,720 of record JAOAIJ010000009.1, read on the forward strand.
ATCGTATTCCAGAAGATTTTTTCCGAAAACGCACGTTCCCGGAGACCTATCCTGCCATGCTTGAACATATCACGTATCTCATCCCGGTAGTAAAGCGCATCGTTATAACATTCCTGTATATTTTTAAGTGTAAGGTTCTTATTTACATCGTAAAGGTTTTTTATCTGCTCCGAGGTATTCTCATCGAGCTTATCCGGTATATCATATTCCTCAAACTTTTCGATATCAAGTACGTTAAAAAGCAATACGGAATAATAAGCCACCGTTGTGCGTCCCGACTCGGTTACTATCACCGGATGGGGTACATCTCCCGGGTCCAGAATAGACATTACCGCCTCTACGATATCGGAACAGTACTCCTCTACAGTATAATTACGGCTGTACGAATAATTTGTATTGGAGCCGTCATAATCAACTGCAAGACCCCCACCCAAATCCAGATAACCCATCGGCGCGCCCTCTTTTACCAGTTCGGCATACACACGGGTTGCCTCAAGTACAGCTGAACGTATGTCACGGATATTGGGTATCTGTGAGCCAAGGTGATAATGGAGCAGTTTAAGACAATCAAGCATATTCTTCTCTTTCAGGGTATCCACCATGGATATGACCTGAGAGACATTCAAACCGAATATGCTGCGGTCACCGCCTGATTCCGTCCAGTGCCCCCCTGCTTTTGCAGAAAGCTTGATGCGGATTCCGATATTTGGCTTGACTCCCAATGCTTGTGAACGTTCCAATACTATATCCAGTTCTCCAGGAATTTCAATGACAAAAAAACATTTGAAACCCATTTTTACGGCATAAAGGCCCAAATCAATAAATTCTTCATCTTTATATCCATTGCAGATGAGGCAGGCTTCCTTATCTTTCATTAAAGATAGTGCCGCAACCAACTCTGCTTTGCTGCCTACTTCCAGCCCATGATGATAACGCTGGCCAAATTTGGTCACTTCCTCAACAACCTGCTGCTGCTGATTTACTTTAATAGGATATACTCCACGGTACTCTCCCTTGTAATTCAGCTTTTTCATTGCCTCTCCAAAAGAGTTGTTAAGAAAGGAGATCTGTGAATCCAGCAGATTTTCAAAACGCAGCAATACCGGCATGTCAAGTCCACGCTCACGGACACCGGAAATGATATCCATAAGACTGATTGCAGCCGAGTCATTGTCCTTATACGGGTTTACCAAGACCTCTCCCTTGTCGGAGATAGCAAAATAGCCGGCACCCCAGTTCTTAATACCATAAAGCTCTTCGGACTTTTCTTTTGTCCATCTACCCAAAAGTTCTGTTTTATTCATGATTCATTACCTTTCATTCAGACAATTAATCACTACTCAATCCATGTAAAATCAGGTTCTTTCAGTAACCTCATTTGATAAAACAATTTCAGGTTCTTCAGATTGTCGATCTATTTCTGGCAGAGCAGTATTGCATTAATGGCACTTAAGAATATTTAGCGCCAAAGCCTGTTTTACAATATTCTCCATATGAGTTTATGCATAAACAAGCACTCTAAAGCAAACATTATCATATTGACATAACAATTGTCAACAAGTATAAAAGTAATGTTCAAACCTGATATTTACAGAATCTGTCAAGCAATCCAGTACCGGAAATTATATAAATTCCAAGTAAAGGAGGAATTCCCATTGAAGGAGAAAAAAAGAGATAAAGATTTAGTCAAAGAAGCTGTAGGTGACCCGGCTTTTTATAACGATCAGATAGGAAAAGACAAAGAGCCTTTTAAGGAAACGATGGAGAAGAAAAAAGGCAATAAATTCAAAGAATGACCTAACCAGCCGTATTAACCCGTTGTGCTGATATCTGTGCAGCAGTATTTTTATACCTTTCTATTTATAGCTGAAAAAAAAGCAAGGATTATCCACATTTTCCGTTAATACAATGTAGCTGATCCTTGCTTTTTCCCCAATCCGTAGTTATTGCACTAGCTGTTTGGCTTCAAAGGGCTCTCCATGACCGGGATAAACGGTTCTTATGTTCATATTTCTCAATCTGTCTACACTAATCTCCATCGATTTGAAATCGTAAGCATTAGGTGCAGTATCAGGCTTTTTTATATTCGTAAACATATCCCCGGCAACTAAATCGCCCTCTGCCGAAATAATCCCTATCGAACCTGCAGTATGTCCGGGAGTATGTACAATAACCGCTTCAAATCCATGTTCTGCTAAACTATAGCCTTCATCTACTAAAATATCCGGTCTGAATTTCGTAAAATCATCCAGAGTCTTGATAGAAATCTTCCTAATAATTCTTTTCATAAACAGAAAAATCAATTTATGTATTAAAGATTTGTAGCGGAAGCTCCCCATTACTTTTTCGATGTCCGGGTTCTCAACTAATTCCAGGTCATATGGATGCATTGCTATTTTTGCTTTATACTTCTCCCTGATATAAGCAGCATTTGCAGCATGGTCATTATCTCCATGGGTCAGTACTACCAGTTTCAGATTCCCGGGCTTGCACCCAGCTTTTTCAAGCTCTTTTTCCAGGCTTTCACGCCTATCAGTAAATTGCTTATCAATTATTGTATGCCCGCCGGTATCAAATAAAATGAAACTATCGCCAGACTTTCCAAGATAACAGTTTACACCCTGCAAATCAATTCTTATAATTTCCTGCTTCATAATCATTACCTCCAATCAAATTCGTCAACCTATGTATGAATGATGTTCTGTCAGCCTTATTTACTTCCTTTACAGATTTATTACTTATGATTTTTGTGGTATGCACCATGAGTCTCCTCATATACTTTCATAAACAATTTATCAAATTCTCTTCTTTCAACATTGAAATATCTGGTCCATGATTCAGCAAAGCAGACATAGGCATAATTTGGCATAAAGCTGGTGAAAAATTCTGCTATTCTCCTCTCTTGCACATTGTAGCCCTCATCTATATTCCCTTCCATCTCTTTAGCAATTATAGCATCTACAACCTTATAAAGAATCGGCTGTTCTTTAGTTTTCTTAAGTGAATCAATTAGAATTACTCTTACCAGATCAGCATTTCTCTGCCCGAATTCATAGTACACATTTTTCATCCGTTCAGGAAGTTCCTGTGCCTTTTCCTGATGCGTCTGTCCCGGCTTTGCAGAAATCAAATCAGAATATTCATTAATAAAATTAGTTGTCAGCACTTCCAGAATTTCATCTTTGCTTTTAAAGTGATAGTAAATAAGGGATTTCGGCACATTTGCCATGCGCGAAATCTCATCAATCCGTGAACCTTCAAAGCTCTTTTCTGCAAATATCTTTACTGCAGCCTGCAGTATCCTTTCACGTGCATTCACATGATTCATTTATCCCGCCTCCGATTTTAGTACTGAACGTTCAGTTTTATATTATCATTTTATATACTAAACGTCAACAACTAGTAACTATTAATGAGTTATAGTTTCGACACTTACCGTATTCTTTTTGTAATATATTGACTTATTTGTATTATTCTGTTAACATAGCTGTATGAAATAGCTGTAAATTTATGGTAATTAAGAGACATATCAGTCACTTTTTATTACCGGATCCCTGTTTTGAGTTCTTTGGTGTAGATATTAATACGGAGATATAAGAAATATAAAAAACATATTGAGGAGGGCTTTTTATGAGTAATGCTTATTCAGAGGACGTAAAAAAGCATAATTTGCATTTGGAATGGAATGATACGAGAAAAGAGGCCTATCTGTACAGCAAATTGGAAAATAACAGAGTACAGTGCGGATTATGCCCGCGCCGTTGTACTATAGGAGAAAACAGCACAGGTTTTTGCAAGGTCAGGAAAAATATTGGCGGAACACTGTATGCCTTGTCTTATGGAAAAGCTACGCATGTAACAATTGAAAGGATTGAAACAGAAGCATTATTCCACTATAAGCCGGGCAGTAAAATATTGTCCCTGGGAAACTTCGGATGCAACCTTGATTGTGATTACTGCCAGAACTGGATGTATTCCCAATTCCAATACACCAGTCCGGAACATATCCATGAATATACCATCGACAATGTTATCGAAATGGCACTTTCCAATAATATAGAAATACTATCATGGACTTACAATGACCCTGCTGTATGGTTTGAATTTGTAATAGATACGGCCAGAGAGGCAAAGAAGCACGGATTGAAAAATCTCTTCAAGTCCGCATTTTTCTTAACACAGGAAGCTGTTGAACAGTTATGTGAGGTAATTGATATATTTGCTATTTCTATAAAGGCTATGGATGAAGGGTATTACAAGAAATTTACCAAAGGCTGGCTGCAACCTGTCCTTGACAATGCAAAACTGGTTCACAGCAAGGGTATACATTATGAAATAAGCAACCTGGTTGTCACAGGTTTGACTAATACTAATGAAAACTATGACAAAATGATAGATTTTATTCTGAATGAGTTGTCTCCGGACACGCCGATACATTTTACCAGATTCCATCCTGACTATAAATACATGCAATATGAAAAAACGCCAGTTGGAGATGTTGTCTCTGCCAGAAACAGAGCTTTGGAACGCGGCTTGAAATACGCTTATATCGGCAATGCTTTTGAAGGAGACGCATTGAATTCATATTGTCCCCAGTGCAAGCAATTGCTGATAGAAAGGTATGGATTATTTACATATATCAAGGATTCTCTCTCAAAAGACGGTAAATGTAATAATTGTGGCTTCCAAACGACAATAAAGGAAGTAGATTATGCTGACGAGGAAATTGTTTTGAAGTAGAAAGGGGAAGCAGTTATGAAGAAATTTGAACATATTTGGAACAGCGAGTTTTTTCTTCTCCATATTCAGTTGAATAATAATACCTGCATGCCGTTTCAGGCAACTGTAACAAGAGAGTATGAGGGCGGAAAACCGAGATCGGAAGTTATTGATATTAAGCGTGAAGAAAAAAGCTACAGGTTTATTGTTTCCAGATCTCATCCCAAGGAAAAAACAGTGGTGATAAACTACCCTGAGGGTGTAGTTCTTGAAGCATTCAAAGTTGACGATAGGGCATACTACCCTACCGAATCCTTTTTTGCAGGTTAGAAAACCTAGAAAAATGCTTATTTGATTTATAAATTCTCAAGAGGTGCTAAAATGTGTAACGGGCGTGAATACCCACTTACTGGCTACCAAAAAGATATATGGCTGCAGCAGTATATGTATCCTGATTTGCCTCTTTTTAACATAGGGGGATATTTTGAATTCAGAGGAAGTGTCGATATTGCCTTATTGAGGGACGCTTTAAGAAAATTAATTATAAATAACGATTCCCTGAGGATAACATATACCCTAAAGGGCGGAGAAGTAGTACAGCGCATAACGGATGACATCATAATGCCTATCATAATGCGTGACTACTCCAGAATGAAAGATGCACACCTGCTGTCGCTCCGCTGGATGAAAAGGAGATTTTGCAGTACATTTGACCTCCTAAATGGGAAATATGCTTATGAATTAGCTATTATAAAGGTCCGTTCAGATTTGGTCCATGTCTTTATAAAATCTCATCATATTGTAATGGATGGATGGAGTTTTTCACTTTTCTACAGAAAGCTGTGTGAGTATTACAATAAAACCCCAGAGGTGCATGGAGAAGCTTACTCATACCTTGAACTGATAAGCAGAGAACAAAATTATTTACAATCTGAGGACTATATAAACGATATCAGATTTTGGGGAAATTTCATTAATAGGAGTAAAGGGTCAGAGCAAATATACCCAGGTATTATTAAGTATGCTCAAAATTCTTCTAAGAAAAGTACTATAGTAGGATGTAAAATTCCCAAAACCAGAATTGGAAGAATAACTGAGCTGACCAATCAGCTTGAATGTTCGGAATATCAATTTTTCCTTAGTTTGATGTGCCTTTATTTTGCAAAGCTGCTGAACAAGCATCAATTAGTGGTTGGTATGCCTGTTCTGAACAGAACCAACCATAAGGAAAGACAGACACTAGGCTTATATGCCAACGCTTTACCCCTGGTTATCGATGTGGATATGGACAAACCTTTCGAAAACCTGGTAACAGAGGTTAAAGGCAAGCTCAGACAAGCTTACAGGCACTATCGGCTGCCATTCGGCGAAATCCTGAATTCAGCACCTGTCCTCCGGGACAGTGGAAATAATATTTTTGACTTCACCCTTTCGTATATCCAGTTAGATGATAGAATCGACCTGAAGAGTTGTTCTGCCGATATTACTATGCTGCACAACGGTTATGAAAGATTTCCGGCGAGTGTATATATCAAGAAGATGATTAAGGACGGCAGCGTGAAAATTGAGTTCAGCTGCCAAAAGGATATGTATGATAAGGCTTTTCAGGCAGAAAATCTTACGGAGCATATAATACAGATATTAGAAGAAACTATAGCCAAAACTGCGGAAGCAATAGGTGAAGTAGAGTTTATTTCGAAGACAGAAACAGAAAAAATAATCAATGAGTTTAATTCCTATAGCCTTAATATCGGCAAAAACACCACTGTTGTCGACCTTTTTGAGAAGAAAGTCAAAAGCGATCCCAGAAAAATAGCTATTGAATTTGGTGATAAGTCAATTTCATATGCCGAATTGAACAATAGAGCCAATAATCTAGGGAAAGTATTGCGAGAGTACGGAATCGGTCCTGATAAACTAGTGGGCATAATGATTGATCCCAGCATCGAAATGATTACAGGTGTCTTAGGTATACTAAAAGCAGGAGGAGCATACGTTCCGATTGACCCGCAGTACCCGGCCTCCCGGAATCAATATATTATCGGCCATAGTGAAATCGGGATTTTATTAACACAGAAAGACTTGGTTCAGAAGGTTGATTTTAAAGGGAAATGGATATTTATCGAGGATCATATAAATCATTGCAGTAGTGAAAGCAATCTGGAGAAAACATACAGCAGTGAAAATCTGTTTTCTGTTCATTATACCTCCGGTTCTACAGGGGTACCTAAGGGCGTTATGCTTACTCATAAGGGTATGGCCAATATGGGAAAATGGTTCGAGAAAGGGCTCAAAATCAGAAAAAAAGACAGAGTTGCACAAATAGGTTCCCTCTCGTTTGATGCGTCAACCTATGAGATATTTATGAGTATTTTGACAGGAGCTACAGTGGTAATTCCGACAAGGGAAGAAATATACGATTTTCGCAAGTTCGAAGAATTTCTTAATAATAAGGTAATTTCAGTAACCCTGCAAATCCCAAATTATCTGGCTAATATCAATCCCCAGAATGTAAATTCCCTTCGGCTGCTTATTACCGGGGGGGCTTCTTTACCTGAGTATCTTGTTGATCTTTGGAAGGATAAGGCTGACGCGGTAATAAATACATACGGTCCGACTGAAACGACCATATATTCTACAGAGTATATTTGCAGGAAGAACCGCTTTGCAGAGACAGTTCCTATCGGAAAGCCCCTTTTCAACGAAAGAATTTACATACTTAACGAATGGATGAAATTACAGCCTATCGGAGTTCCCGGTGAAATCTATATAGCGGGGGATGGTGTAACCCGCGGATATTTAAAGGATTCCAAACTTACAGATGAAAAATTTATGGATGATCCATATTATAAGGGATCAAGAATGTACAAAACAGGCGATGTAGGAAGATGGCTGCCAGATGGGACAGTTGAGTTTTTAGGAAGAGTAGACAGGATGGTAAAGGTCAGAGGCTTCCGGGTGGAATTGCCAGAAATAGAAAATTGTATTCTGAAATTTCCTGGTATTAAAAACTGTGCGGTAGTAATGCAAAGAGATGAATCTATTCAGGAATACCTTATAGCGTATTTCGATGCAGATGAACCTGTCAATAATGATGCCTTAAGGACATATGCCAGCCAGAAATTACCCCACTATATGATACCAACATATTTTGCACAGTTCTCTTCACTCCCTTTGATGCCAAACGGTAAAATTGATTATAATGCTATACCCGCATTTGATCGCTCCATGCTGGTTAATGAGGGCGTAAGCGAGGAGATCAGTGAACTGGAGGAAAAACTTTGCAAAGCCTTTGCTGCTTGCCTTGGAGTTGAATATATCCATTCAGATAATGATTTCTTCAGCTATGGGGGACACTCTATTGCTGCGATGAAGCTGTGTGCAAATATTAATAAAGACGGTATCAATATAACTATCAATGATATTTTTGAAGGAAGGACACCACGAGGAATTGCTGCAAGGCTGGAGTCTGATTCAACTTGTCAGCTAGAAGTATCCAAGAGCTATCCTAAGGTGCAGACAGGAGAGTGGTCTATGCCGGGTGATGATAAAGGATTTACACCCAGGAACATTCTCTTAACAGGTGGGACCGGATTTCTGGGAAGTCACATCCTGGAAGAAATATTAAATAACAGCTCTCTAACAGCCTATATATTGATACGGGGAGAAAGTGAAGAAAACTGTAAAGCCAGACTTTGCAGTATTATGCATTCATATTTTGGAACTAGGTATGATTATCTAATTGAGAGAAATGTAAATATTATTAAAGGTGATTTCTGCGAACACAACCTGGGGTTGCCTGACGGATATTTTGAAAAGCTTATGGGTGAAATAGATCTAATCATCCATGCAGGGGCACTGGTCAAGCATTTCGGCAATTACTCGGATTTTCAGCGGATAAATATAGATGGGACTAAAAGGCTTGTCGATATTGCAGCAAAGTATGATATTCACCTTGCATATGCTTCAACCATAAGTATTATGGGAGATTATTCAGGAAATAATAAAAAATTTGATGAATCTGACTTTTTCCTGGGACAGGAATTTGACCGGAACTGGTATATGCTGAGTAAATATGAGGCAGAAAATACTGCAATAGAAGCAATCGCTGCCAACAAAGCCAAAGTGTCTATTTTAAGGCTTGGTAATCTGATGTGCAGGTATTCAGACGGGGTCTTCCAAACAAATTGGAAAGAGAATGCATTTTGCAGGGTAATGGGTGCAATCAGACAAATGGGGATTGTTCCGGATGAATGGCTTGACTGGGGTATTGAGGTGACACCAACAGACTTGTGCAGTAAAGCAGTTATGTCTGTTATAACTAATGAATCTGCTTATGGACAAGCATTTCATGTATATAATCCGAACTTTACATCTATGAAAAATATTCTGAAAGAATTCGGAAAGCTCGGCACACACATAACACCTGTGCCTTATAAGAGTTTTATAGAAAGAGCAAAGGAAATTGTGAACGGCAGTGACAAGGATAGTCCGGTCATGTGGCTTGTAAATTATGCAGGCAGCTCAGCTAACCCGTTTCACCCACAGTGGCTTCAGATAGAGAATTTGAGGACCATCGAGTACCTTAGACATGTCGGTTTTGAATGGCCATGTATAGATACAGAATACCTTAGCAGGGTACTTTCATATACAGAATAAAAACATATAAAAAATCCGGAAAGGAGCTGTAGCTAGTGCCAAAGCTAACAAAAATACTCATAAAACCTGCACTTCAGTGTTTTCACCGTTGCAGGCATTGTGAACCCCGGCAAAACTATTACAGGGATTTGGTTAATAAAAATGATGCATCACAGATGCCTTTGGAAATGGCTGAAAGATTTATTAAGGAAGCTTATTTTTTAGGAATGGAAGAATGCCTGATCAGCGGAGGAGACCCCCTGCTTTATCCTCATCTTAGAGAACTGGTAAAGTATGCAGGTTCATTTGAAGGCGTCTCCGTATATATTAATTCCTCAGGACATAATCTCACTGAACAGTACGCATATGACCTTCTGACTGCCGGCTTAAATTCCATGCACATATCTTTGGATTCTCCCTATGCGGAAAAACACAATCATCTCAGGGGAATAGACAATGCATGGGAAAATTCCGTTAATACAATTGATATCCTTACTGGTATGAAAAGATCAAACCCCTCATTTTCTAAATTTATAGTTCAGCTCAATACTGTAATAACCCGGCATAACTATATGGATATTCCGGAGCTGGTTGATCTGGCCCTGAGAAAAAGAGTAGACTCCATATACTTAATGAATGTATATGGGGATATAGGGAATTTATTTCTGCTTTCAACGCAACAGATTGAGGAATTCAGGAATAGGATCATACCGGAAGTACTGAAAGTGCTGAACAAATCCGGAACAGGAAATCTGGTGGTCGAGAACGCCGAAGAGGTGCTTCACAGCTTTTTCAGCAAAGAATACAACACTATTGAAAACTATGCCGAAGGTATCTATTGGAGTGAAGCAGAAGCAGCGAAAAGAGCTTGCAACATTCCAGATTACTGGGCACTTTTAGAACCTGACGGAAGTATTCTGCCGTGTTGCATGATGGAAATCAGTGAAGGGAAAATTGCAGGAAATTTTAAGTCTAAATCCCTTGCGGATATTTGGACGGGTGATGCCTATGAAGCCTTCAGAAGAGATAAGCTCGAGTACTGTAAAGCCTGCCCTATTGTATACAACAAAACGTTAGGCCTTGTTCCAGAAATGTGTAAGCAAATGAAATACTAGTGGTGATAAGCCGCGGCATCCAGCAAATAAAGTCAGTATTCATATATACTCAAGTATTCATTCAAAATGCTAATAACAGCTATATAAATGTAAGATACTAATAGTAGAACACTATTTTAGAGGAGTATATCTATGACAGTAGAACGTTTTATTTTAGCTGCAATCACCACTATCTCAATTGCCTCTGTTTTTTACATCCCAAAAGACAAATACAGGCTGTCATTCATAAGCTTTCTTTCATTTCAGGCTCTATCGTGGATTACAATTATTTTTTTGGTACAGACCGGCTCTATTGAGTTCCCTGTACGGGAGTTTCCACGGGCTACAAACGTAGGATTTTTAGTCAATTACATATTCTTACCTGCCTTGTTTGTCTGGTCTGTTCTTATCTCTCAGAACATGGTATCCATAATACACAAGGTTATTAACAGCTTTATTTTTATTTCCTTAATGGTATGGTTTATTTATTTTATCAGTACCTATACACAACTGGAAAATTTCATAAAAGGGACATTTAGCTCTCATATCATTCGGTTATACATCGAATTTATTGCTTATTTTATTATATGTAATATTTACATATCATGGTTTACTAAAAAAACGAAAGTGCTGGTAACAGAATAAATTTATGTTTTATTTAGAAAAAATCATTCTTATAACTGCAGGTATAGCAAGCTGCATTTCCATATTGTTTATTCCCCGGAGCAAAGCAGCTAAAGCTTCATTTATTTTTCTGCTGACACAGTTCTTTTCATGGATTCTGGGACTAATTGTTGTCGAGCTTTCGCTGCTTGATTATCCTGTAAGGGAGTTCTCAAAGGCTAATGCTACAAGCTTTATGTTTGAATATTTTGTGCTCCCCGTTCTTACCATATTTTTTATCCTGTATTTCCCGTACAACAAAGCTTTGCGGACAAGAATAGCATACTATATTGCTTTCAGCACCGCCTTCACAGCAGTAGAGCTTTTACTGGAAAAATACACGTTAATAATTGAGTATCATTCATGGAAATGGTATTGGACATGGATCAGCATGTCATTATTGTTCTATGCAGTAAAGACAATATACAAATGGTTCTATAAGATAAAAGGTATATTCTCTATATAATATTCGGCTGCTTCACCCTTTATCTTATGAACCCCCTTATTACATAAATAAGACATTCGTTCCAGCATATTTATATATCATGATACAACATCCTATCCTTGCTGCTCCTTAAGCATACGCTTCAGTATCTTACCGGTGCTGTTTTTGGGAAGGTTTGAAACAAATTCAATTTCACGCGGCAGCTTATAAACAGCAAGGCGTTCTTTCAAATGCTTGAGTAGTTCCTTGGAATTACATTCTTCCCCCTCTTTTAGAACAACAAAAGCTTTTACATATTCACCTCTTAGCTTATCTTCAACTCCAATGACTGCTGCTTCTTTCACCTTGGAATACTGGTAGATTACTTCCTCAACCTCCCTTGGGTATACATTCAATCCCCCAACGATGACCATGTCCTTTTTCCGGTCAACAATGTAAATATAACCATCCTCATCCTTCTTTGCCAAGTCTCCCGTATGAAGCCAGCCATTTTTCAAAGCATTCCTTGTCTCTTCATCTTTTTTAAAATATCCCTGCATAACATTGCCACCCTTGACGATAAGTTCTCCTACTTCGCCTGAAGGTAACTCCATGTCATTCTCATCTACAATTCTGCATTCAACATTATGGAGGGGCAACCCGACGGAAGCTTCTTTCTGCACCCCTTCCAGCGGATTGAAGCACACTGCGGGGGAAGCCTCCGTAAGGCCATATCCCTCTACAATAGGAAGTTTCAGAACTTTCTTAGCTTCTCTGAATATTTCCACGGGCAGCGCAGCTCCCCCTGAAATAGCCAGACGTAATTTGGGGAAAGTAAGATTCCTCTTCCCGGCTTCCAGTAAAACGACATACATGGAGGGAACCCCCATGAATACAGTAATATTATCTCTTACCAATGATTCAACTACTTCTTTTGGTTGAAAGCTTTCCAATATAGTAATTGTTGAACCCGACCAAAGCGGCATTAGCACACATGCGGTAAATGCAAACACATGAAACATAGGCAGTACGCACATATAGTTGTCTTCTGTGCTGCTATTGAGCGCTTGTCCACACTGTTCTGCGTTTATTATAAGGTTTTTATGAGTAAGCATTGCTGCCTTTTGCTTTCCGGTAGTGCCGGAAGTATATAGGAATGTAGACAGTGCATCATTGTCCGAAAAGTCTTCAGTTCTTTCTTCAGGCATTCCGCAAACACCGTTTTGAAATTCCTCATCAAGTACGATAACCTTTATGCCAAGTGCATTTTGGATGGATTCCTTCGATAACTTTGCTTTTTGAAGGATCACAGGGTGAATAATCATATATTTTGCTTCAGAGTCCTTTATAATATAAGCTATCTCTTCCATAGTAAGCATGAAGTTGATTGGGATAATAATCGCACCGGTTTTAACAACTCCTAAATACGAGTATATGAATTCAGGCGAATTTAGACAGCTCAGCACAATACGTTCACCGGTTCTAACTCCCAGCTCCTTAAAATAGTTTGCATATCTTGCTGCTGTTTTATCAAGCTGCCCGTAAGTGACATCATTCCCTTTAAATTTTAAGGCAATGGAATCGTCCTTATAAGTATTTTTGTAAATGGAACCTACCATACTTTACCCCCAAATAAATATTTTTTCCATATATATACAAACATTATATATGAAATTATACTATATCTCATCAATTATGAACATATGGGAGTTTAGCATGTTCATTTATTTTATTCCGCCCTTTAAGAAATATATCTGTCCAGCATAGGTTTCATTAGGATTATTGTTAAGTCCTGCCACAATCCGCTTACCATCGGGAGAAATCCATAGCAGGTGATTCATAGACCCACCATGACCCTTATCTGCAATCTGTTTACTCCATAAACGCTGTCCATAGCGGTCATATAGTGCCACATTATGATCATCTGTTACCGCTATGTACTGACTGTCTGCTGTTATGGCAGCGGCTTGCCCTATACCGTCCATATCAAATAACGGTGCACCTTTTGCATTGAATACGGCACTTCGTAGTCCCACACTTCCACCACCGACATTATGTCCATACCAAATGAAACTTCCATCCGGAGAAATATGAACTCCTGACCCTCTGTTTTCTACAGGGTAGGACCATATATACTTCCCATTGCTCTTATCAATAAGGTGTATTGCGCTTCTGTTGCACTTAGTTGTAATAATCAATGTCTCTTTTGACATTTCCATATCTGTTGCCCACGAGTCGGTGTAAGTCTTCCAGAGAAGATTCCCATCAACGTCAAATGCCCTAAGATAACCATCGCCACTACTTGAATACAGCACAAGCTTGTTATTTACAGAATCAAACAGCATCTTGCGCACCTGACCGTTAGTAAATGCCTTCCACACAAGATGTCCTGTTTCTATCTCATAGAGGAAAACTCCTCCCATAGAGTCCCCTGCAGCAAGATACTTATTATCGTCTGAAATCTGTACCTCCATAACATTATCAGCACTTATTCCCCACCAGTATTCGGTTTTCTGAAGAGGAAATTCCCTTATAACCTTACCGTTTTTATCAAGTACCACCGGAACTCCCCCTGCAGAGTAAGGCTGCCCCTCTTTGGGTTTTGATTGCCGGGTGGTTGCTATAAGAGACCCATCCTTTGAGACATCTACAGTCGGAGTCTCTCCATAAATCTGATATTTCCAGAGGAGCTTCCCATCACAATTAAAGACTGTCAGAAAGCATTTTTCATAAAGATCTGCCGGTCTCATGGCAGTATGGAACGGAACCGTCGCCATAATACTACCGTCGGCAGTTGAATCCCATGAATATCCCTGCAAGCCGATATCTATTACCTTTTCAACACTGTAATCAGCAATTTCTTTTAGTGTTTTAAGTGCAAGTGTCACATTGACTTTCTCTCCTTTTTTAGGAGCAACAACAGCACGTGCCTCACCCAATGAACCCTTTACTATATTTGGTCCACCCGGATTGACACTGATGGCAAATTCTCTCCAGAAATTTTTGCTGCTATATCTGAATGCATAAACAGGTACTCTAAATTTCCCTTGTGAATCCGACCTTACATCCACCCGGGAGGTTCCTGCATCCACTCTCACATTGACATTTGGAATAGCCTTTCCACTGGATGCATCAATGACCTTACCGTAAATTTCAGCGTTGGTTTCATATTCTCTAAAATCCCTGCCGCCACGGCTTGCCACTTCAACAATATTTGAAAGAACTACCTGCTTCTTTTCGGCACTCATTGCTTTCTCTTTTCTTATATCCAACTCAATCTTCATTGGAGCAGATATTTTATCCCCTTTATTCCATTCCGGAACACTTGGTCCACCTGTCTGCATGGTGTAAATCAACCTTATGGGCATACTTTCACCTGGCTTAAGATAAAGTACAGAGGGTTGTGGATGGTTTATGAATAATTGAGCCTCATAGTTGGGGATATCAATACTGGCATCATACTCCACAACTGCATCGCTTGTACCCTTGTTACGGACAATCAGCGTCCTCGCTACAAATTGCTCATATGGATATAGGAAAATTACAGGTCCTTTGCCGGCAGTCACTTCAATATCTGCAAAATCAGCAACAACTTCAGGATTATCCATTGCAGGAAGATAGTCTGCCTCAAAAGGACTAGGGTAAACTGAAGCATCCGGTTGCGGGAACTCTGTGCTATAAGCACGTGAAGCAGCGGCAGAATTACCTGTATTATCACTCTGTATGGTTGTGAAGGAAAAGGACAGAGTCTTACTCATCCTGTTTCCGGCATAATCTACTATTGCATCGGTAGGTATAGTAACTACATACCTTGTATTGTTGTTCAACCTGGATGAGGGTTTTACTGTCAGCTTATTTTTTTGAATAGATGATATTATTTTGATCTGTTTCTTTTTTTGGTCCGATAATATTATTCCGGAAAAATTTTTCCCCTTATTTATTGCCTCACTGAAAGCTACACTGATGATTGACCCGGTATCAACTTTTGTCTGCTTATCATTGGGAAAACAGCTGGTTGCCACAGGTGCTTTCGTATCACCGGCAGAAGAAGCCGTAGTGTAAGGCATGAGAACAAATAATATGAGCAATATCGAGAGTAGCCTTTTCATAAATTATGCCTCCTGGTTTCTATTATTGAAATCTTCTACATTTAGTTTGGAAATTTCATGCACGTAGGCGGTTGATTTTATTTTTCAACAACAATACTCATATTAATCCGAATAGCAGGCCGTATTCCAAGATTATGGTCCGTATTTGGCATTCCCTTCATCTCAATACGTCCTCCACCATATACTATGGCACAGTTTGCACCTTCAGAGCCAGGTGAACGGAGAGTCCACCATGTAGCCCCTTTGCCATCATCAAATGCCCCCATTACTGCCGCATAATCCGTATTATAGGCTATACGTTTTACATCCTTGTTGTTTTTATCGGTTGAAAAGCCGTAGGTCTTGCTGGAAGCTTCTTCTATAGAGAGGAGGAATACTTTGTCCTGAGTATCTTTTCCTCCATCCGTTCCATATGAAGAATTCTTATTGTTCTTGATAGTTTTTTTGAATATCGCATTCTGTTCAGCCTTGGTAAATGCAGCTGCCAAAAAACCTTCCTTCCCCTTCAGATGGCCTTTTCCTAAATTCAGCCATCCACGCACAGTGCTGTTCTCCCAGGCACAATCCTTGGAACCTCTTGTATCGTTATACACCGCACAGTCCAAAGCATGCTCTGCAAGTAGGAAAAGCTCTTTATCACTGCTATCCAGAATACGCCATTTTATTGGCTCAATTTTAAAATAACGGTATCCTTTCCACCCTTTTTTCTCAAAATTTGTAACTTGGTCATATGTAATACGCTGAATTTTTACACCGTTTACAGTTGCAAATCCATTTAAATATTCAGCACTGACAATCTTATCCGTAAGCGCCTTTCCTTTTATTTCGGTCTGGGGATAATTTCCGAAATACACATGATTACCCTCACGGGTTATCCTAGCAACCGGATCCTCCTCTTCCTCGGTGCTGATTACCTCCTTGTTTTCAATCACTTCTTTGCTGCCAGCTGTATAAACAGTCAGTTGACAGCTGCCAGCTTTTCCGCTTGTTTTATCTTTAACAGTAACCGTGACTGTACCATTGCCCACGGCCCTCAGTAAACCGCTTTTCGAATCTATTACAGCTACGTTCTCATCGCTGATACTGTAAATGAAATCAGTATTTTTCAACCCATAGCTCTTCCCCTGGAAATTGAATTGTTGACCGATATCAAGCGCATCACATTTGGCAGCGAATGTGACATAAGGATTGTCTATGGTAACTGAGATGACTGATGAATAGCTTTTTCCCCCCTGGCTTATCTGTATGGTTACTTTCACATTCCCCTTTTTTACCGGGGTAATAATACCTTTATTTGATACGCTAGCAGTTTTTTCATCAGACGATTTATAGGTGACCTTTGCCTTGGAAGTAATGTTTTCCAATCTGATTGTATAGTTTTCATAGCCGACATATAAAGTAATTTTTGTTGCAGATGCTTTTGGTATGGATGCTGCTTGTACACCCGTCAATGGTCCCATCAGTCCGGTCGCAAAAATTACCAGAATAACAGCTAAAAAGAATGCTACTACCTTTTTCATATTTATTCCTCCTTGGCAAATTGGTGAAAACAGCATTTTTGAAGCTTCAGCAGATAAATTTAAGGATATGGTTGTCATTTTTCAAGAGAGTCAAAGAGGAATAGTGTTTTATGCTATTCCTCTTTGAATAAAAATCAGAGATGAGTATATTTTATCATATTATGTCAGATTTAGCTATGGAAAGATCAAAATAGCCGTTTTACCAAGCTAAGTAAGCTCATGGTAAACAAATACATATTTACATTTTTTATCATATAATATAAAATACATACAAGTACAAATATTTATAAAATATGTAAATTTATTGAATTTATTCTTTTAGAGGAGGGGATATGCAATTATTAACAATTATGCTTGAGGAAGGATATCTTGATGAAAGGGTTATTCTAAAGGTTAATGGTACAACAGTTTTTGATAAGGAATCTGTAAAAACAAAACTGCTTCTTGGATTTGCCGACTCTGTAAGTATAAATCTGCAGCAAACTTCAGCAAATATAGAAATCAGCATCCCTAATAAAGGGATGTCATTGTCGCTTAAGGTAATGTTAGACAGCGATAAGTATATTGCTTTTTCAGTTAAGAATACCACCATACTTCATCGAATATCAAATGAACCATTTGTGTACTTATGAATAATTTTTATTAGGAGGAATTTGTATGTGTGAGAATCAGAAATGTAACTGTGCTGAACTTAAAACCTCACATGAGTTTGAAGCCCAAAATCCAATTATGGACAAATTTGAAGTTTCACCCGGTGAGATTCCTGATATTTTCCCGACACAATATAGAAAGAAACCTGTTAGTGGGACTTATAAGGGGTATATGACTGAACCTTTAGCAGGTAAGTCTCTCCTGGAACTAAGGGTGGATATAGATACCAGACACAAAAATTCACCTGTTATGAAAAAAATCAGCGGAGATTTGTACAGCACAAAAACTATTAGTATACCTAGTAAATTGCCGGTTACCTGGCAAACATATGTAGAGTCATGGGTTTTAGATAAACCACAGATAGAATGGAGTAAATCTAGTGTAGCGATAAGCGGCACAATTACATACTCAAAAAGTGGACATCCAACAACCACGATAGCAGTTACTATCCCTAGAAAGAGTATCTTTGCATCAGATATGGGTGAAGCCACAGTTGAGTTTACTAGCTCCGGTGGTGGAACAGCAAAATATCTATGTCCTTGGTTATCTAACAGTTTCCGCAAAATGACAATGGAAATAGATGTATGCCAGTCAGTAAATACAGAACCACTATTACCGAGTTATGATACACTTTCACATTCAATCCATCCGGCAGATCTTCCGCAAAGAACTCTTACAATTGAAAAGGCATATAAAGAAACAGGTGTTGATATAACAATATCTAACAACCATACTGTTATAAATGATAGCGCAGCTCAGTTCTCAACCTGGTCAGTAAGTGAATTACATGATGCAATGGAAACATCTTTCAGCCAATATTCAGGTAGCTGGCCTAGTTGGAAAATGTGGGGTCTATTGGCAGGAAAGTTTGATAGTTCATCAGTTGCAGGCATTATGTTTGATGCTCCTGCCGCTAACGGTGGTGCCGGCGAAACGCCTGACCGTCAAGGTTTTGCAGTATTCAGAAAACATTCATGGTTTAATGATCTTACAGATAATGCTCCTGCCAATCAAGCACAAGCTTTTGCTGCCCGCCAGTATTTATACACATGGGTTCATGAAGCAGGACATGCCTTTAATTTATTACATTCCTGGAACAAAGGGCGTCCAAACGCATTATCATGGATGAATTATCCCCAATATGTTACAAATTTCTGGAATGATTTTAGATTCAGGTTTGATGATGAGGAACTGATACATATTCGTCACGGTTTCCGCAATGCAGTCATAATGGGTGGAGATGCATGGGGATCCGGAGGTCATTTGGATGACTGTGCACAGTTTGAGTCTTTAATAGAAGGAGATGCACCGGTAGAGTTCCATGTTCGCTCAAAAGAGTATTTCAGCTTTATGGAACCTGTCTCAATTGAATTCCGAATAAGAAACCTATTGAAAGATATTGATATCGACCTAAACACCAGACTAAATCCTGTGTATGGGAGCGTTTTTGTAACAATCAGGAAACCGGATGGAAAGTATATAGATTATTCACCGGCTTTTTGCAAAATTGCTACGCCTAAGGTTAAAACATTAAAGTCTGCTATCCATGCCAAGGCAGGTGAAGACAGATACAGTGAGGAAGTGTATTTAGGGTTTGGAAGTAACGGGTTTTATTTTGATGCACCAGGCGAATATGCAATACAAGCTTTATATTTAGTAGATAACGAATTGGTAGTGCCTTCAAATATTCATAAATTTAGAGTTGGGTATCCGGTTTCCAAGGATGATGATTGTTTTGCCCAGGATTATTTTAATAATAATGTTGGTTTGGCTCTCTACATGAACGGTTCGCAGTCACCTTACCTTTCTAAAGCTATGGATGTATTATTAGAAGCTACAGAAAGATATAAAGGTACTTACCTGGGAGCTAAGGTTGCATCTTCTATATCCACTGGCTTTGCAAGAGACTTCCATAGAATACAGGAAGGTGCATTAACCAAAGTCTATTCGGGTGATCCGGGAAAAGCTCTGGATCTTACTAATCAAGCAATTGATCTTTACAGAAATGAAGGTAGGAAGTCCGACAACTTAGCTTATCATAAACTAGTTCGTACAAGAATAAATCAGCTTGAAGAAATCGGAAATAATAATCAGGCTAAAGAAGAACTGAATCAGCTTTTGGATGATTTGAAAAAGAGAGGCGTAAAACAGCTTGTTCTCAGAGAGATAAAAGGGTTAGATAATGATTTATAATAAATTTATAGCAGGTATGTTTGATTCTAGAACTGCCGCAATGGTTTCCCCGAGCTGTGACGGATCTAATGGCTAGTGGACTAAAAAGCCTGCTCTCGGGCATCTGATGAAGTGAGAATGTAATGGGGACATTTCCTCCTATAAAGAGTTGTGTCCCCCTTGCCCAAGAAATCATTGATTAATATTATATGCTTGAATAGAATTTCATGGATAGCGCGAGACTGTAGGAAATTACGTGTAAAAACGTAAATTCCTACAGTCTCTTTGTTTGGGTAATGAAGAACCTGTAGGATTTATGGCAACTATTAATAATAGATCTTACAGGAGGAATAACAAGTATGAATGAACCGGCAATCA